>NZ_JAUZMZ010000023.1:0-41263 GCF_036327435.1 Rhodococcus chondri
GAGCGACGGGTGGAGGTGACGGCGCGAGCGGAGCGACGGGTGGAGGTGACGGCGCGAGCGGAGCGACGGGTGGAGGTGACGGGGCGAGCGGAGCGACGGGTGGACCGGTCACCGTCCTCCTTGCCGACAATTCGGTGGAGCGCTCGACCGACGCGACATCGGTTCGGGTGTCCGGCGTCGACGGGCTGACCGCGGGACTGTTCGACAGTTCGGCCGCGGCTGCGCTCGCCGCAGTCGGCTCGAGCCCGCAGACCCCGTCGTTCGTCCCGGAGTCGGCCCGCTACGACCTGACCGAGGATTCGACGACCGCCCGGCTGCAGGATGCTCTGGGTGCGCTGGCCTGGCCCACGTTGAAGCCACCCTCCGAAGGCTCGACCCCGACAATGCTGCCGACGCCCGGTCGTACGGTGTTGTTCGCGCCGCCGCAGCTGTGGTCGGCTTCTCCCGACGACGCGTCGGCTGTGCTGTCCATGCTCTCGACGCTCATGGGATCCGGCCTGGCCACGCCACGTCCGTTCGAAGCTGTGATCTCGTCGGCCACCGGGGTCGCGGGGGCATCCGACGCTTCTGTCCTCTCGTACCCCGAGCAGGCGATCTCCGACGGTGCGGCCGCATCGGTGGTCACTCGTGCCGCCGAGCACGCACCCCGACTCGATGGCCTGCAGGCGGCGCTGGTGACCGATCCGCAAGCGCAGCTGACGCCGCAATTGTTCATGGCGCCGCTGCGGGAGGATCTGCTGCGGGCGATGAGCCTTGCGGGTCGGCGCGGACCGGATCTCGACGATGCCGCGAGCGCTGCCGACGAGCGCGCCGACGAGGTACATCAGGCGGTCGACAGAATGTACGCGGGCGTGACGGTGCTCTCACCGGGGGGTGTCTACACGCTGACCTCGGAGCAGAGTCCCTTACTCTTGGTCGCGCGCAACGATCTGCCCGTGGGCATCACCGTGCGGTTGCACGTGGACGCGCCCTCTGCGGTGGATATCACCGACATCGGGCCGACCCAGCTTCCGCCGCGCGGCAGCCGGACCCTGACGGTGCCCGCCCAGATCAGCGATTCGCGGAAGCTAGAACTCGAGTTCGCGCTCACGACGGAGTCCGGCCTGTCGCTCGGCACACCGACGAATGTGACGGTACGTTCCAATGCGTACGGCCAGATTCTCGCCATCGTGACGGGCTGTGCGGGGGCGCTTCTGCTGTTCTTGGCGGGCCGGCGACTGCTGCACCGGTTCCGCGGAGAGCCGGATCCAGCCGACGAAGGGTACGAACGACCATGACCGGGAATCCGACGCGAGACGATTACGTGGAGTCGCCGACGACTTCACCGGACGTCACCGGCGCCGGACGCCCGTCTCGCAAGCCTCCGAGTCTCCTGGCAGCGACCGGGTCGATCGCGGTGGCGACCCTGGTCAGTCGCATCACCGGGTTCCTCAAGCAGTTGCTGGTGCTCACGTTGCTCGGTGCGGGCGTGGCCAGCTCGTTCACGGTGGCCCATCAAATCCCGAACATGATTTCCGAACTGGTGCTCGGCGCAGTTCTCACCTCGATCGTGGTGCCGGTTCTGGTCCGCGCCGAACGCGAGGATCCCGACGGCGGCGAAGCGTTCGTCCGGCGCCTGTTCACGGCGGCGCTGGCTCTGCTGTTGGGCGCGACGGTGCTCGCCATCGCCGCTGCTCCGCTCCTGACCACGCACGTGTTCCTCGACGAGTCGGGCAAGGTGTCGACGTCGTTGACGACGGCATTGTCGTATCTGCTGCTCCCTGCCATCGTCTTCTACGGCCTGTCGGGACTGTTCACCGGCATTCTCAACACACGCCAGGTATTCAAACCCGGCGCGTGGGCACCTGTGCTCAACAACCTCGTGGTGCTCGTGGTCCTGGTCGCCTACTACCTGATGCCGGGGGAGATCACCCTCGATCCGGCGCGGATGAGCGATCCGAAGCTGTTGGTGCTCGGTCTCGGTGTGTTGCTCGGCGTGATCACCCAGGCCCTGTGCCTGATTCCGGCGCTGCGCCGCGAGGGCATCAATCTCAAACCGCTGTGGGGTCTCGACGACCGGTTGCGGCAGTTCGGCGGAATGGCCACGGCGATCGTGCTGTACGTGCTGATCAGCCAGGTAGGGATGGTCTTCGCGACCCGTGTGTCCTCGGGCGCCGACGAAGCGGGCCCCGCGATCTACAACAATGCGTGGCTGCTGCTGCAGCTGCCGTACGGCGTGCTCGGCGTGACGGTGCTGACCGCGATCATGCCGCGGCTGAGCCGTAATGCGGCCGACGGAGACACCCCGGCGGTCGTCGACGACCTGTCGGTGGCCACACGCCTGACGATGATCGCGCTCGTCCCGATCGTCACCTTCCTCACGATCGCGGGTCCTCATGTGGGCGCCGCGCTATACGGGTACGGCAATTTCGGGACAGGCAACGCCGAGCTCCTCGGCCAGGCCGTGAGCTGGTCCGCGTTCACCCTGATCCCGTACTCCCTCGTCCTCATCCACCTGCGCGTGTTCTACGCGCGCGAGCAGGCGTGGACGCCGACGTGGATCATCCTCGGCATCACCGCCGTCAAGATCGCGCTGTCGGCGCTGGCCCCCGTCGTTGCACGCAGCGACGAGCAGGTTGTCGTGCTGCTCGGCGTCGCGACCGGTCTCGCGTTCACGGTCGGCGCGTTCATCGGCGGGTTCCTGCTGCACCGCACGCTCGGTGACCTGCAGATGGCGAACGTCGGCCGCACGGTGTGGCACGTGGTGCTCGCATCGGTGGCGGGCGCCGCCGCCGTGCTCTTCGTGGATTGGGCGATGCAGCTCGACGCGCTCGCCGAGCGGTTCGGCGGACTCGGCTCGATGATCCGGGTCGCCATCACGGGCGTGGTCATGGTGCTCGTCGCGCTCGTTGCGATGTGGATGCTGAAGGTGCCCGAGATCCTCGCGATCGAGGCGGTGGTCCGGCGGAAGGTCGCGACCCTGCGCGGGCGCGGTGCCCCCGACGACGCTTCCGGTGTCGCGGTCGCGGACCCGTCCACAACCGCGGCCACCGAGCAGCCCCGGCCTCAGCAGTTCCCCCCGCCGCAGCGCTTCCCCCGGCGCGAGGCATATCCCGAATCGGACACCGAGAAGACCGTGATACTGCCGCGGATCGACTTCGGCGACTACGGGGTGGGGCCGTACGACGCGATCACAGAGGTTATGCCGGCGATTCGGGACACACCCGGAGGCGTCGATGCACAGCGACAACTCCCGTACCCTGGTCAACAGCAGATTCGGCCCGCGCGTAGAGGACCGCGATATTTCGCAGCCCAGGGCGATCCACGTCTCCGAACCAGGAGTGGACGAGTCGACGAAGAAGGAGTGAGGGTGAGCGACGACCACGCTGCCGGCAAGTCCACGATCGATACCTCGGACCGTGCGAAGTCCGCGCATCCCGAATCCGCTCCCGCGGCCCGGCCGCCCCGCGACCCTCACGTCGACACCGGCATCATCCCCATCGGCTCACCGCAACTTCCGCCGGTGAATGTCGCCGGATCGGCACCGCGCCGCACGATGCGCGGTCCCGATCTCATCGCCGGTGCATCTGTCGCGGGTGGCCGTTACCGGCTCCTGGCACCGCACGGCGGCGCGCGCGGGCTGCGCTTCTGGCAGGCCCTCGATGTCAAACTCGACCGCGAGGTCGCGTTGACGTTCGTCGATGCCGAGCAGCGCGCCGCGGAAGCCACCGGTCCCGATTCGCCGCAGGCCGTCCTGTCCCGCACGCTGCGGCTCGGCCGGATCAGCTCCCCGGGTCTGGCGCGCGTCCTCGACGTCGTGCGCGGCAGCTCCGGCGGCATCGTGGTGTCGGAATGGACACCGGGCCGCTCGCTGCGTGAAATGTCGGCCACCGAGCCGTCTCCGATCGGTGCGGCCCGAGCGATCCGTGCGCTCGCCTCCGCGGCGGAGGCTGCTCACCGTGGAGGCGGCGCGCTGTCGATCGACCATCCCGACCGGATCCGTATCAGTGTCGCCGGCGACGCGGTGCTCGCGTTCCCCGCGACGTTCTCCGATGCGGATGCGATGTCGGACGTGCACGGCCTCGGCGCGAGTCTCTACGGCCTGATGACCGGTCGTTGGCCGCTGGCCGAACTGCCCGCCCCCGGACACGACGACACCCGGCACGGCGGAACCATCGGCGGAATGCCTCCCGCCGATCGCGGTGGGAACGGTGAACCCGTCGAACCGCGGGCCATCCGGCCCGACGTGCCGTTCGAGATCTCTGCGGTGGCGGTGCGCGCACTTTCCACCGACGGCAGCATCCGGACCGCGGCGACGGTCCAGCACATTCTCGATCAGGCGTCGGTCGTCGACCAGAAGACCGAGATGATCCCGGCGCTGCGGCTCGGGCAGCGCGCGGCGACACCCGAAACGCATGCCCTCACCGATCCGGAGGCGCTGGCCGAGAAGAAGAAGCACTCGAACCGGATGCTCATGGCTCTGGTCGGTCTCGGCATCACGACGGTCGTGCTGCTCGCGTTGATCGGCTGGTGGATCACGAACCTGTTGGCGGGCAACGCCAACGACGCGCCGTTGACGAGCCAGGATTTCGGGCTCACGCCCACGGTGGAGGCACCGGCCGAGTCGGCCACCGCGGCCGAACCTGCCTCGTCGGCCGCGACGGGACCGGTGGCCGCGACGTCGGTGGCCGTCTTCTCGCCGCAGGGCACCCCCGACTCGCCGGCCACCGCACCGCTCGCGATCGACGGTGACCCGAGCACGGCGTGGAGCACCGACGCGTACTTCGAGCCGTTTCCGTCGTTGAAGAGCGGCGTGGGTCTGATGCTGACGTTGGAGAAGTCGGCCACGCCGGCGTCGGTCAAGGTCATTACCGACTCGCCGGGCACCGTCGTGGAGGTACGCAGCGCACCGTCGGCGGAGTCGTCCCTCGATCAGACCCAGGTGATCGGTTCCGGCACACTGGAATCCGGCGAGACCGAGATCTCCCTGGAGTCGGAGGGAAGCACGTCCCACGTGCTGCTCTGGATCACGGATCTGAGCACCAGCGGCGGCAGCAACAAGAGCACGATCTCCGAGATCACCTTCACCGCCGCCGATTGACGCGGAATCTCGTCGCCGGGCTTTCCCGGGCAAATCGGATAACATCCGCGCGTGCGAATTTTCGGGGGGATCGCAAAAATCGCCGTGTCCGACGCAGATTTGCTGTCGGCGCATGCGGCAGGGGACCGACACGCTTTCTCGACGTTGCTGTCTCGGCACTACGACCATCTCTGGCAGGTCGCGCGCCGCACCAGCTATTCACAGGAGGACGCGGCCGATGCGCTACAGGAGGCCTTGCTGTCGGTACACCGGATGGCGGGCACCTTTCGTGAGGATGCGGCAGTGCGCAGCTGGCTGCACACCATCGTCGTCAATGCGTGCCTGGATCGGATCCGGCGCAACAAGGTTCGTCCCACCGTGCCACTGTTCGACGACGACGTGGAAGATCCGCACCACCAGCACAGTCACCTCACCGACGTCGAGATCGCACTCGACATCGAATCGGCCCTCTTCGCGCTTCCACCGGATCAGCGAGCCGCCGTGGTGGCCGTCGATGTCGAGGGCTATCCGGTGCGGGAGGCGGCCCGGAGGCTCGGGGTGCCCGAAGGGACCGTCAAGAGCAGATGCGCGCGCGGACGCGGAAAACTCGCTGTCCTTCTCGCCGACCTTCGCGACGGAGGGAACCGAACGTGAACGGGCATCGTCTTACTGTGGAGAAGGCACCGCTGCCGCCGAGGAGGACCGCGCATGAACGAGGACGAGCTGTTACGTCCGCCGTACTCCGCCGACCTGCTCGCAGATCTGCACGCCGGCGCGCTGGACGACGATCTGGCGGACCGCCTGTGGCCGCGGGTGCGACGCGATCCGGACGCGATGGCCGTCATCGCCTCGCTCGACGCCGTGCAGTCACGGCTGAGGTCACTCGGTGACGCTGCTCCGACCACTCCGATACCTCCGGAGGTCGCGGCCCGGATCGACACGGCGCTGGCCGCCCAGGGAGAGCAACGTCAGCGTAGACGGCGACTGCTCACCGTCGCCGGAATCGGTGCCGCCGCGGCGCTCGCCGTGATCTTCACTCTCGTGTTGCGCGGTGTCGCGCAGGGCGATGAGGGGCCCGGCACGGTTCCGCTCGCCGCACCGACCTCGGAGTCGTCAGACGACGCGCTCGCTCCTCGAGCCGGCGGTGCTGCACGGTCTGGTCGGCACGACCGAACGCGGGCCGCTCACGGAGCCGAAGCGGTTGGAGGAATGCTTGACAGCCAACGGATTCGATTCCACCGAAGCGGTTCTCGGCTCTCGATCGATCCGCTTCGCGGAGCGGGACGCAGTGATCCTGCTGCTGCCCGGGCCGCAACCTCCGCAGCTGACGGCACTCGTGGTCGGGAGCGGCTGCGGCGCAGAAGGTCCCGAGACCTTGCATCGGGAAACGATCGGGTGACGTAACGGACTGCGTCGAAACGGGTTTCATCCCCCCGCGACCGGGAGCAGCAACTCCAGGACACGCGCGCGCAGTCCCGGGGTGTCGTCCTCGGCGGCGATGAGCCCCGCGAACAGCGCCGAGCCGGCCGCCATCACCAGCACAGCGCGGGCATCCAACTCGGCGGCAGCGTCCGCGCCGTCCGTAAACAGCGCGGTGCTCGGGCCGCTGAAGGTGCGCCACAAGGTGTTCCGGAGATCCTCATGGTCGCGCATAGCGGCAAGCAGGCCCGGAAGGGCGGCACGCACCTCGGGTCGTCCGAACAACTCGATACTGCCGGTGACCACCCATTCGATCCACCCGCGACGGTCGATGCCGTCGTAGGGCTCGAGGTCGGGAGCCGCACCGAGGAGGGCGGTGAGGACGAGATGCGCCTTGGTGGGCCAGCGCCGCGTGAGGGCGGCCCGTCCGACACCGGCGCGGGCCGCGATTCCGCGCATGCTCAGTCCGTCCCAGCCGACCTCGACGAGCATCTCGCGCGTCACGGCGAGTACATCGGCGTCGATACGAGGATCGCGGGGACGGCCGGGTGAATTATCGGACATACAGTTCGTATCTTTTCGGCGAGGATCGTGGCGCACGGATGTGACGAGGGTTATAGTCAGGCGAATAGTTACGATACCATTGGCATCGAAAGTAGAGGCATGACCAAGCCGAGACCCACCGTGTTCGAGCCCGCCCGACTGGGCCCGCTCACCCTCCGCAACCGCATCGTCAAGGCCGCCACCTTCGAAGGCGTCATGCCTCGCGGCGCAGTCACCGACAAGCTCATCGAATTCCATGCCGAGGTCGCGCGCGGCGGCGCCGCATTGACCACCGTCGCCTACTGCTCGGTGTCGCCCAGCGGACGTGTCCACCGCGACACGCTCGTCCTCGATCGTGACGCCGTACCCGGACTACGCCGCCTCACCGACGCCGTACACGCCGAAGGCGCACTCGCATCGGCACAGATCGGCCACGCCGGCCTCGTCGCGAACCAGATCTCCAACGGCATGCGGACCCTCGCACCCTCGACTCGGATCAGCGCACCTGCAATGGGTCTCGTGCACGGGGCGAGCCTCGCGCAACTCGACTCGGTGGTCAGGGACTATACGAACGCCGCGCGCAACGCGGTGGAGGCCGGCTTCGACGCTCTCGAAATCCACCTGGGCCACAACTACCTGCTCAGCTCGTTCTTCAGTCCCAACCTCAACAGGAGAAAGGACCGTTACGGCGGCAGTATCGAGCGCCGGACCGCGTTCCCGCGACGGGTCCTCGAAGCGGTCAGGGAAGCAGTCGGCGACAAGGTGGCCGTCATCGCGAAGTTCAACATGACCGACGGCGTGCCACAAGGTCTGTGGCTCCACGAATCCGTACCGATGGCCAAGCTCATCGAAGCCGACGGATGCATCGACGCCATGCAACTCACCGGTGGCAGCTCACTCCTCAACGGCATGTACTTCTTCCGCGGCGATGTCCCGATGAAGGAGTTCCAGGCATCCCAGCCGAGGGTGGTCGGCTGGGGTCTGAAGGTCTACGGGCCCAGGATCTTTCCGAAGTTGCCGTTCGAAGAGGCATTCTTCCTCCCGATGGCGCGCCAGTTCCGTTCCGAATTGGCGCTCCCGCTGATCCTTCTCGGCGGCATCAACCGCCTCGACACCATCGAACGTGCCCTCGGCGAAGGGTTCGAATTCGCCGCGATGGGACGGGCACTGCTGCGCGATCCCGACCTCGTCAACAAGTTCGCCCAGCACCGTGCGGACGAGGGCCTGTGCATCCACTGCAACAAGTGCATGCCCACCATCTACACGGGCACCCGGTGCGTGATCCGCGAGTCGATGCGCGACCACTCGCATACCGACCTTCCCGACCCCGCGATATCACCGACTGTGGCGTGAGACACAGCGCTGTGGTGTGACCCACGGCTCTGGGGGAACAACACCGTTTACCCTGGTGTTGAACGTTTACGTCTGCCGAGCCGGCTCGACCGGCAAGCGACATCCCCATGACCTCACAGACGACCTGGAAGGCCCGCATGACGACCTCGCCCACGATTCACGACCTCATCATCGTCGGTTCGGGACCCGCCGGCTACACCGCGGCGATCTACGCGGCGCGCGCGGAGCTCACGCCCCTCGTGTTCGAGGGCACCCAGTTCGGTGGTGAGCTCATGACCACCACCGAGGTCGAGAACTATCCCGGATTCAAGGACGGCATCATGGGTCCCGAACTCATGGACCAGATGCGCGAGCAGGCTCTCCGCTTCGGTGCCGACATCCGCACCGAGGACGTCGAGGAAATGGACGTCACCGGACCGGTCAAGACCGTCGTCGCGAACGGCGAGACGTACCGCAGCCACGCCGTCATCCTCGCGATGGGTGCCGAACCCCGTTACCTCGGTGTGCCGGGGGAGGAGAAGCTCCTCGGACGCGGCGTCTCGGCCTGTGCCACGTGTGACGGCTTCTTCTTCCGCGACCAGGACATCGCCGTTGTCGGTGGCGGTGACTCCGCGATGGAAGAGGCCACGTTCCTCACCCGCTTCGCGCGCAGCGTCACGCTCATCCACCGACGCGAAGAGTTCCGCGCGTCGAAGATCATGCTCGAGCGGGCCCGGGCCAACGAGAAGATTCGCTTCCTCACCAACGCTCGGGTCGCCGAGGTCCAGGGCGAGAACTCCGTCACGAACCTCGTCGTCGAGGACACCGTCACCGGCGACCGCAGCGACCTCGCCGTCACCGGCCTGTTCGTCGCTGTCGGCCACGATCCGCGCAGTGCTCTCGTCTCCGGTCAGATCGAACTCGACGAGGAGGGCTACGTGAAGGTGGAGTCCCCGACGACGGCCACCTCCGCCCCCGGAGTGTTCGCAGCCGGCGACCTCGTCGACCACACCTACCGTCAGGCCATCACCGCCGCCGGAACGGGCTGTTCGGCGTCGATCGACGCCGAACGGTGGCTCGTTGCGAACCGTGAGGTCACCGAGCCCACGGTCGGCAGCGCAGCGCACGCCTGACCGATCACCGGTCGTCGCAGCACACTTTCCTTCATCCCTCAACAGCAGGAGACCACCGTGGCAGAGAAGAATTCCAACACGATCACCATCACCGACTCCACATTCGTCGAGGACGTCCTCCAGGCCGACAAGCCGGTCCTGGTCGACTTCTGGGCCACGTGGTGCGGCCCCTGCAAGATGGTTGCGCCCGTCCTCGAGGAGATCGCGGGTGAGCACGGCGAGAAGCTGACCGTCGCCAAGCTCGACATCGACGCCAACCCGTCGTCGGCTCGCGACTACCAGGTGATGTCCATCCCCACGATGATCCTGTTCTCCGGCGGCAAGCCCGTGAAGACGATCGTCGGCGCCAAGGGCAAGGCGGCGTTGCTGCGAGACCTCGCAGACGTCCTGTAGTACCGTCCTGCAGATCGACTCGCAGATGCGCCCGTGAGCCCCGGCTCCGGGCGCATCTGAGATAATTCGTTGATGTTGCCCTGCTGCGTGCCGGGCACAATCCGGTCAGCACGGAAAGGCCCGAGACATGCGCCCTCTTCGTCACGGCGACCACGGCCCGGCAGTCGCCGAGATACGAAGCACTCTGGCAGGTTTGGGTTTCCTCCATAGCGACACCGGCCCCACCGGGGAATGGGTGGGTTCGGACGTCATGTTCGATCGCGAACTCGACGGCGCTGTGCGAGCCTTCCAACAGCAGCGCGGACTACTCGTCGACGGGGTCGTCGGTCCCGCCACATATCGGTCGCTGAAGGAAGCTTCGTACCGCCTCGGCGCCCGCACCCTCATCTATCAGCTGTCGGCGCCGCTGTACGGCGACGACGTCGCGGCCCTGCAGACCCGCCTCCAGGATCTCGGGTTCTACGTCGACCGCATCGACGGCTACTTCGGCTCGCGCACCCACGAGGGGCTCTGTTCCTTCCAGCGTGAGATCGGGCTGGCTTCCGACGGCATCTGCGGCGCCGAAACTCTTCGCGCACTCGATCTGCTGGGCACTCGGGTGTCCGGCGGTTCGCCGCACGCGATCAGCGAGGAAGAAATCGTGCGTCGCTCCGGGCCTCAGCTCAGTGGCAAACGCATCGTCATCGACCCGGGGCTCGGCGGCAGACACCACGGCATCATCGTCCCGAATCCACACGGGGCCATCTCCGAAGCCGACATCCTGTGGGATCTCTCCCGGAGGCTCGAAGGCCGGATGGCGGCGACGGGGATGGAAACGTTCCTCTCGCGTCCGTACCACGCGAACCCGACGGACGTGGAGCGGGCCGGAACTTCCAATGCCTTCGGCGCGGACCTGATGATCTCGCTGCGCTGCGACACCAGTGCGAATCCGTTCGCGAGTGGCATCGCAAGCTTCCACTACGGTAACTCTCACGGATCCGAATCGATGATCGGTCAGGTCCTCAGCGGCTACATCCAGCGGGAGATCGTGGCCCGCACGTCACTGCAGGATTGCCGGAGCCACGGCCGGACGTGGGATCTGCTGCGGTTGACGAATATGCCGACGGTGCAGATCGACCTCGGTTACCTCACCAACGACCACGATTCGTCGCTCCTCGCCGACCCGCGGTCGCGCGACACGATCGCCGAGGCCATCCTCATCTCCGTCAAGCGGCTGTATCTGCTGGGTCAGGATGATCAGCCGACCGGCACGTACACGTTCGCGGAGCTTCTGGCAGAAGAGCTGTCCATCACCGAGACGCGCTGAGCCGCGCTCACCGAATCGTTCCGCACACGGTCACCGGGATCTCGATCCCGGTGACCGTTGTCGTTGCGGCACTCGGTGGTGGGCGAGAGCCGCGGCGGGTGAGAACTACGGCACGCCGACCGTGGAGCGCCCGGCGAAATCCTCGATCGTGAACGACGCGGACTCGATCAAGCGATCCAGGGCCGCCTCGACCTCTTCCTTCCAGCCGTGGTCCCGGTTGAGTTCGAGACGCAGCCGCGGGAAGCGCGGGTGGGGGGCCACCACGTCGAACCCCATGTCCTCGAGGAAATCGGCGGGAAGCATGCACTCGGACGGAGAGCAGGCGAGAGCCGCCGTCGCGGTCGGTACCTGACCGGTGGATGATTCGGGCTCACCGCCGGCGCGGAAACCGAATGCCTCCAATGCGCGCACGTTGCGACGCACCAGGTCGTCGACGACCGCGCGGATGAGATCGGACCCGAGGGCGGTGTCCGCGGCCAACGGTTCGATCCGCATCGTCGTCAGCAGAATCGCATCGGCGCTGACCGGCGACGTGGGGAACAGCCGGGCACGCGGCACCATGTTGGGCGGGGCATAGAACGCGCATCCCGCGGTCTTGTCGTCGATGGTCGCGACCTGCGCACACGACCCCCACTCGAGCATGACCATGGACAGCCACGCTTCCTTCTCGAATTCTGCGTCGACGAATCCGCGCGCGTCGTCGACGGCGGCGGGTTCCATTTCCCAGAACACGCAGCGCCGCGCATGCGCCGGCAACTGCTCGATACCGCTCAAGGTGAGGGGCGTGACTCGAGTAGACACGGGATACCTTCGCCTCCACGTCTTTCTCTAGACTGTTGTCCTGCTCCGACGCGGAGTCAAGAAGGGTCCGACTGCTCCATCGTTACGGCACCGACGCCGCCTTGGGACTGCATCATCGTCACGATGCGCTCCAGGTCGTCGACCGACCCGAATTCCACGACGATCTTTCCCTTGCGCTTGCCCAGGCTGACGGTGACACGGGTATCGAAGGAGTTGGACAACCGCTCCGCGACATCCTGTAGTCCGGGCATCTGAATGGGCTTCCGGCGCGGCGCGGTCGGGGTGCCCGGCGTCTGCTCGCGGTTGGCAAGCACCACCGCTTCCTCCGTGGCCCGCACGGACATGCCCTCGGCGACGATGCGCGCAGCGAGCACCTCCTGGGCATCGGCTCCCGCTTCGAGCGACAGCAGCGCCCGAGCGTGGCCGGCCGACAGCACCCCGGCAGCGACGCGACGCTGGACGGGGATGGGCAGCTTGAGCAACCGGATCATGTTGGTGATGACGGGACGCGACCGCCCGAGCCGCGTTGCGAGTTCTTCGTGGGTGACCACGAACTCCTCGAGCAACTGCTGGTACGCCGCGGCTTCTTCGAGGGGGTTGAGCTGCACCCGGTGGATGTTCTCGAGCAGCGCGTCGCGCAGCATCGACTGGTCGTCGGTGTCGCGGACGATCGCCGAGATCGTGTCCAGCTCCGCCTGTTGCGCGGCTCGCCATCGCCGCTCGCCCATGATGAGCTGGAAACGCTCCTCGTCGGCGCGCCGCACGACGATGGGCTGCATCAATCCGAATTCGCGGATCGAGTGCACCAGTTCGGCGAGCGCTTCGTCGTCGAACACCTGGCGCGGTTGTTTGGGATTGCGGTCGATCCGGTCGATGGGGATCTCGAGGTACACCGCCCCGGTGGGGGAGGGGAGGGGTTCGGGCGCCGAACCGCTGCCGCTGTCGTCGCCGGGGTCGTCCGTCCGCTTCACCGATGGCGACTTGCCGTCGCCGATGATGAGGTCTGCCGCAGCCGACCCGAGCCCGGACGGCGAGATCGACATTCCCGACGACGCACCCGTCTTACGAGCCGGTGCCGATTTCGCGAGTGTCGATTGGGCCGGGGCGGTCTTGTCCGGAGCGGGGGGAGCCTGCGTCGGGGCCGATTGGACGGGGGCTGCGGGAGCCGCAGTCTGGGTGGGAGCGTCCAGGGGAGGTCCGGTCGGAATGAGCGCCGCCAAACCTCGTCCGAGCCCACCTTTACGTGTCGCGCTCATGAGTTCCCCTGATTCTCGTGTAACCCTCGTGCCGCCAGCTCCCGCCCGGCGTCCAGGTAGCTCATCGCGCCGCGCGATCCTGGATCGTAGTCGAGAACCGTCATTCCGTACCCGGGAGCTTCGGAGACTTTGACGCTGCGGGGAATGATGGAACGGAGCACGGCAGCACCGAAATGCGCCCGCACTTCCGCCGCGACCTGATCGGCCAACTTGGTGCGCCCGTCGTACATGGTGAGGAGAACGGTCGATACGTGTAGCTCACGGTTGAGATGCGACTGCACGAGTTCGATGTTGCGGAGAAGCTGACCCACACCCTCGAGCGCGTAGTACTCGCACTGGATCGGGATCAGCACTTCCTTCGCCGCAACGAGGGCGTTGACCGTGAGCAGGCCGAGCGACGGCGGGCAGTCGATGATGATGTAGTCGTATTCACGATCGCCCAGCGCCTCGACGGTGAGCGCGTTCCGGAGGCGGTTCTCGCGCGCCACCATCGACACCAGCTCGATCTCGGCGCCGGCCAGGTCGATGGTCGCGGGAATGCAGAACAGGCGGTCGCTGTGGGGGCTCTGTTGCACCGCGTCGGACGCCCGCACCTCGCCGAGAAGAATCTCGTAGCTGGACGGCACCCCGGAGTGGTGCGGCACGCCCAGCGCGGTGCTCGCATTTCCCTGTGGGTCCAGGTCGACGACCAGGACGGTCAGTCCCTGCACCGCGAGTGCCGCGGCGAGGTTGACGGCGGTCGTGGTCTTACCCACACCGCCCTTCTGGTTCGCGACGGTGAACACGCGGCGTTCACGGGGCTTCGGTAGCGAGTTCTCCGCGCTGGGGTGAAGAACCTGCGAGGCGCGGTGCGCCGCTGCCCCGATCGGGGTGTCGATGCCGATCGGGTCGTCGATTTCGGAGAGGCCGTCGAAAGGTACGGGAGAGAACTCGTCGTCCATCGGCTCGGTTTCACGTGAAACAGCGGATTCAGATCCACCCGACATAGAACGCTCCTTCAAAGTAGATCCGCTCGGTTCGCACGCTACATCCTCTTCACACCCGGCATGCGATGCACACGGCAACCGCATGGAGACGGACTCGAAGTGATGAGATAGGGGGCGCAGGGCGGGATGCCCACGCGTCCCGCACATCCACCCCTCGATGTGGACCAGTATCCCATCCGCATTCTAGGTGGACGACACGACACCGCGTGCGTGTGTTTCACGTGAAACACGAACCGACACTGTTTCACGTGAAACAGGACCGCGTAGTTCCGAACAGGCAAGCTTCCTCTGCCGGGAAGTCAAGACCGGACGAAAATCCCCGGCACACAAACGATTCCAGATTATCCAGCCCGGACTTGTTTGCGGAGAATGAAATTCGGCATCTGCTATGCATTGTTCCGGTATTCGTCACAGTGACGAAACGACCGTAGGTGTTTGCACGTGGCCCGAGCGCCTTGCCGGCGGTCGGTTTTCGGCACATCTCGAGAGAAAACCTCGAGCTCGAGGCGCTCGAGCTCGAGCGGGCAAGAGAAAACCCCTCACTTCCCCGACGGGGGAGGGGAGGGGCGTTTCACGTGAAACTACTAACGCTTCTTCTTCCGCCGCGAGGGCCTGCTCATGCGCTCGCATTTGACGACGATCGTCGGAACCTCGAGCAGGTCAACTCCGCACTCGAGGACCTCGAGGTTGCCGGCACCGAGCCGGGTGAGCTCCTCCCGGTCGCGTTCGATCTCTTCGGCCGCGGACGAGCCCTTCAGCGCCAGCATCCGTCCTCCCTCGTGAACGAGAGGCAGCGACCACTTGGCGAGCTTCGCGAGCGGAGCCACCGCGCGTGAAGTGACGACGTCCGCACCGCCGGCTTCCTGCAGCACACCCGGCTGTTCGGCACGTCCACGCACCACAAGAACATTTTCGAGACCGTGCGATTCGATGAACTCGGCCAGATACACGGTGCGACGCAACAACGGCTCGACGAGGGTCACCTGCAGATCGGGACGCGCAATCGCGAGGGGGATACCGGGCAGACCCGCCCCACTCCCGACGTCCACGACGGTTTCGCCCTCGTCGATCAGCTCACCGATCACCGCGCAGTTGAGAATGTGCCTGTCCCACAACCGGGGAACTTCCCGCGGCCCGATCAATCCACGTTCGACCCCGTCGGTGGAAAGTGAGCGGTGATAGTGCTCGGCGATCTCGAAGCGCTCGCCGAATACCTTGTGTGCGCACTCGAGTAGAGCAGCGTCGTCTTGTTCCACGTGAAACATCCTCTCCCGCGGACGGTGTCCCGGCAAACATGAACGGTGTCCCGACCTTGGGACCTACCGATACCCCAACCGCTGAAACCGGAAGAGGGACCCCGCATCGTGCGGGGTCCCTCCTATGACTGCACCGGCCGCGATCAGTCCTTGACGATCACAACGCGACGATGAGGCTCGGCGCCTTCGCTTTCGCTCGACACACCATCGATCTGAGCGACCGCGTCGTGCACGATCTTGCGTTCGAACGGTGTCATCGGCGCGAGTTCCTCGCGCTCCCCGGAGGCGAGAACCCGCTTGGCGGCAGACGCACCCAGCTCGGACAGCTCGGCGCGCTTACCGGCACGCCAGCCGGCGACATCGAGCATCAGCTTGCTGCGCTCACCCGTCGCCTGCTGCACCGCAAGCCGCGTCAGCTCCTGCAGCGCGTCGAGTACCTCACCGTTGCGTCCCACGAGCTTCGACAGATCCTTGCCACCGTCGATGCTCACGACGGCCCGATCGCCCTCGACGTCCAGATCGATGTCGCCATCGAAGTCGAGCACATCGAGCAGCTGCTCGAGATAATCGCCGGCGATCTCACCCTCTTCGATCAGGTAATCGTCGTCGTCGGCAGCAAGGTCGGTGTCGAGTTCAGGATCGCGTGCCTGAGTCTCGGTGGTCACCTCGAGGTTCTCCTGTGCCTTGTCCAGGTCACTGGCCATGATCAGCTCTCTTCTACTTCGGTCAGCGCCGCTTGCGCTTGGAGTTCTTGGGCCGGCTACCCGGCCGGGGTGTGCTGGATCGAGGCTCCGTGGGGGACGCTGTCGTGCCGTCGCCCTTCTCGATCGGGGTCGACGCGTCCGCCTCGGTGTCCTTCCGCAGCGACACCTCGCCGGCCTCGTCCTCGGACTGCGGAGTATCCGCGGCATCGGCCGCAGCGACACCCTTCTTCTTCGCCTTGGTGGGGCGGGCACCCGGCTTGGGCGCATTCTCGTTGCGGCGTGCCAGCGCAGCGGCGTGCTTCTCCTCTTCTTCCTTGTCGATCCGACGGAAGACGAGGTGCTGCTGTGCGTAGGTCCACACGTTGTTGCTCACCCAGTACAGGAGGATGGCGATCGGGAGGAACGGGCCACCGACGAGAACACCCAGCGGGAACACATACAGGGCCAGCTTGTTCATGATCGCGGCCTGCGGGTTCGCGGCTGCCGCTGCGCTCTGCCGGGCCACAGATGCGCGGGAGTTGAAGTGCGTCGCGATGCCGGCCACGATCATCAACGGAACCGCGACAGCGGCGATTTCCCAGCGCGTCGGGATTTCCCCGAACGGCGCGAAGGCTTCCAGCGACGCGACCGGCTGGGTGATCCAGGCAGAGATAGGGGCGCCGAACAGGCGGGCGCTGAGGAAGGATTCAACGTCGGCCGCGCTGAAGGCGTAGTTGCCGAGCTGTGCGTTCTCTTCCGGGGTCAGACCGAGTTGACCCACGCCGGTGCCGGTCCGGTTGAACGAGCGCAGCACGTGGAACAGGCCGATGAAGACCGGAACCTGCAGGAGGACCGGCAGGCAGCCCATCAGGGGGTTGAAGCCGTGCTCCTTCTGGAGCTTCTGCATCTCGAGGGCTTGCCGCTGACGGTCCTTGGAGTACTTCTTCTGCAGGGCCTTGATCTGCGGCTGCAGCTCCTGCATCTGCCGGGTCGTGCGCACCTGCTTGACGAACGGCTTGTACAGGATGGCGCGAAGAGTGAAGACGAGGAACACCACGGACAGCGCCCACGTCCAGCCGCTGTCGGGTGCCAACACGTACGAGAAGGCTTTGTGCCAGAACCACAGGATCCAGGACACGGGATAGTAGATGAAGTCGAGCACGGCTCTATGTACTCCTCTGGTCGTCCATCATCGCCACGCAGCGGCGTTGGTCTCGGGTCTGCGCACGCCGGTCAGGTACCCGCCGCGTGGGACGACCGATGTCGACGCTCGGGCACCGGATCCCACCCGCCAGGGTGCCAAGGTGCACATTTGAGCAGTCTCACGATCGACAGTACCGAGCCGGTCACCACACCACGGGTACGAATCGCCTCGACGGCGTATTCGCTGCAGGTTGGAGTGAAACGGCACGTCGGCATCCGGGTCGGGGACACATACGTGCGATAGAGCTCGATGCAGAAGATCAACGCACGCGCGGGTGCGGAGCGGATCGACGCCCAGGCCGAACTCATGCGTCGTTCCCCGCCTCGGCGAGTTTCCCGCGCTCGGGAACGCCACTTGTGCCGACCTCGAGAAGACCGAGGCGCTCGAGCCCGGAACGCACCTGCTTGCCGAGCTCACGCGAGTCGGCGGTCGCGGCACCCGGGAGGGCGCGCAACACCACATCGGTATTCGGGGGAATCGCCTCGACGAGGCCGGCGCAGATATGACGAAGCCGGCGAGCGACTCGATGTCGAATCACCGCCGGCCCGACAGCCTTACTGACGACAAGCCCGAAACGCGGGCCGCCGTAACTCACCACCAACTCGGACTGATCCCGCTCGAGCGCATGAACGACGAGATCTCGCCGTCCCTGCCGACGTCCGCGACGGACAGTATCGGAAAAGTCCGTGCGGCGCCGTAGTCGATACGGCTCAGGTAACACCCCGAGCTTCCGTTTCTGGGATCAGGCGGTGACTTCGGCGCGGCCCTTACGGCGGCGCGCCGATACGATCGCGCGACCCGCACGGGTACGCATCCGGAGACGGAAGCCGTGAACGCGCGCGCGGCGTCGGTTGTTCGGCTGGAACGTCCGCTTGCCCTTGGCCACGGTCAACACTCCTCGAAATACTGTGACGCCGGGAGGCGCCATCGGTCTGATGTACGGAATTCGCATGATTCGCGCTGCGCTGAACAACTGAAGCAGCACGAATCCGCCACTACTGTACGAGTGACTGTTCGAGGTTACTCGGTGGCAGACGCGAAATCAAACCGCGACAACTGTGCCTGCGCAACCCGACACGCCGATGAATTCGCCGGATCTCATGCCCCGCAGGGGATGTGACAGCGGTCACTCTCGAGGTACGCTCCCTGCCATGGCTCTGTCGGCGAACCGCGTTCTTCCCGGCCGCAACTTCCAGCCGAAACACGCCCACCGACGATGTGCACGCCCGCCCGTCGTGCGTGCATTTCGCTGACACACGCTCCCCGGGCCGGGAGTCACAACCGCATCGTATGTAACACTGGGTTCGCAGGAACGGCCGCCGAGCACGGTGTCGATACACAACCTGCGCCTCCCATCCACACCTTTGACCTGGTGATTCACCCGGTTGTCCACACCTGTGGATAATTGTGTGGAAATCCGGTCGACCCTGTGGGAGGAAGCTACGTGAACGACGAGCCGAACGCGCTTGCCGATGTGTGGTCGGACGTCGTCGCCGAGCTGGCCGTCGTAGACGGCGAGCTGACCAAGAGTCAGAAGGCGTGGCTCGCGCTGGTCAAGCCGATCACCCTCGCTCAGGGATTCGCCCTGCTGTCGGTGCCGTCCTCGCTGGCTCAGCAGTCCATCGAACGCGATCTTCGCGAACCGATCCTGCGGGTCCTCAACCGCTATCTCGGGCACCGTGTCGAAGGTCTCGGTGTCCGGGTCGAACCGCGGGAACGTATGGACGATCCGGCGGAGGATCCCTATGCCGAACCTCGCGACACGCTGCCCCTGGAAGGCCTGCCGGGCGAACCACACCCCACCGACGGACGACGCCGGGAACAGGGTCGACGCGAACAGGGTCGACGCGAGCCGGCATCTCACGAGCAGGGCCCCCGAGAACAGGCACCCCGCGAGGGAGGAGCCGGACCCGACGGCCACCCCGTCCGGGACTCGATGTCGCAGTACCGGCGGCGATTCATGTCCGGCCGCGATTACGAACCACTCGACGGTGACGCCGGCGAACTCGAGGAAGTCGACGACGACCACGAGGCCCTCACCGCGGTCCGCGAGTCGTGGCCGTCGTACTTCACCCAACCGCCACCGCCCGAGACGCCCGTCATGGGGAGCAGCCTCAACGCGAAGTACACCTTCGACACGTTCGTGATCGGCGCTTCCAACCGGTTCGCCCATGCGGCGGCCGTCGCGATCGCCGAGGCGCCGGCCCGCGCGTACAACCCGTTGTTCATCTGGGGCGCGTCGGGCCTGGGCAAGACGCATCTGCTCCACGCGGCCGGGCACTACGCGCAGCGGTTGTTCCCGGGCATGCGTGTGAAGTACGTGTCGACCGAAGAGTTCACGAACGACTTCATCAACAGCCTGCGCGACGACCGCAAGGTCGCGTTCAAGCGGCGATACCGCGAGACCGACATCCTGCTGGTCGACGACATCCAGTTCATCGAAGGCAAGGAAGGTATCCAGGAGGAGTTCTTCCACACCTTCAACACCCTCCACAACGCCAACAAACAGATCGTGGTGTCGTCGGACCGGCCGCCGAAGCAGCTTGCAACACTCGAGGAGCGGCTGCGCACCCGATTCGAGTGGGGTCTGATCACCGACGTGCAGCCACCCGAACTCGAGACGCGCATCGCGATTCTCAGCAAGAAGGCGCGCATGGACGGTCTCAACGTCCCGCACGACGTCCTCGAGCTGATCGCCAGCCGGATCGAACGCAACATCCGCGAACTCGAGGGTGCGCTGATCCGGGTCACGGCATTCGCGTCGCTCAACCGCCAGCCGCTGGACCTCACGCTGGCCGAGGTGGTGCTACGCGACCTGATGCCCGATTCGTCGGCGCTCGAGATCAATGCGGCCACCATCATGGCGGTGACGGCGGAGTACTTCGGGACATCCATCGACGACCTGCGCGGCCCGGGAAAGGCTCGTCCGCTGGCGGCGGCCCGGCAGATCTCCATGTACCTTTGCCGCGAGCTCACCGACCTGTCGCTCCCCAAGATCGGGCAGACCTTCGGTCGCGATCACACCACGGTTATGTACGCGGACAAGAAGATTCGCAAGGAGATGACCGAGCGACGCAAGGTGTACGACCAGGTGCAGGAACTCACCGCACGCATCAAACAGCGGTCCAAGCGATAGCGGCCGTCACCGGCCGGCAGAGCATCGGGAGCGTCTCCACAGACGCTCCCGATGTTTTTTTCGTCCCGGATCTCGAGAAGTTCGACCAGTTCACACCTGTGGACAAGCATGTGCAGAACGTGGGATCTTTGTGGACGGGCGGTGGACAAAAGTCGAACTGTCTCGAGGAGTCCACATTTGTCCTCGAGAATTCCTCGAGTTCATCCTCGAGTGAGGCACCCTCGAGAACTCCTCCTCACCAGCGTAGACGTCGATCGATCCACAGATTCCACAGGACCTATTACTACTTCTGTGAGTTCTCTATAAAAATCTTCTTTGAAAACAGGTGTGTGGATCGCTCGAGTCCACAGGCCTCTCGAGAGGTCTCTCGACCTCGAGGGTCCGGCTTTCCAACCCGCCGGGGAAGGCATACCGTGGAGCCGCATCCCCGGCATCGCTCATCGTTGTCGGGGCCTTGTGTCAGACTTCGTACGACTTGTCGAGACCGACGACCGAGAGGATCCACCGGGCAATGGAGCTTGGAACCATGAAGTTTCGTGTTGCTCGCGAGGACTTCGCCGACTCTGTCGCGTGGGTGGCCCGTAGCCTGCCGTCGCGCCCGCCGGTTCCTGTCCTCGGCGGTGTGCTGCTCGGTGCCGAAGAGCACGGCCTGACCGTCTCGGGCTTCGATTACGAGGTGTCCGCCCAGGTCCACGTCGCGGCAGAGGTCATCACGCCCGGTCAGGCGCTCGTCTCCGGCAAACTGCTGGCCGACATCACGCGCTCGCTGCCACACAAGCCCGTCGACGTCGTTCTCGACGGCACCCGGGTACTCATCACGTGCGGCAGTGCGAAGTTCTCCCTTCCCACGATGCCGGTCGAGGACTACCCGCAGCTCCCGGAGCTTCCCCCGCAGACGGGTTCGCTGGCCGGAGACCTGTTCGCCGAGGCCATCAGCCAGGTTGCCGTCGCGGCGGGCAAGGACGACACGCTGCCGATGCTCACCGGCATCCGCGTCGAGATCGACGGCACCGACATGGTGCTCGCCGCCACCGACCGCTTCCGTCTCGCAGTGCGCAAACTCGAGTGGATGCCCACCGCGGAATCCGCGGAATCCGCAGTGCTCGTTCCGTCGAAGACCCTGTCCGAGGCAGCGAAAACCGTTGGCGGATCTTCTACTTCGCCGGTTCAGCTGGCTCTGGGCAGTGGTTCGTCGGTGGGTGCCGACGGCCTGCTCGGCATCGTCGCCGATGGTCGTCGTACCACCACCCGTCTTCTCGACGCCGAGTTCCCCAAGTTCCGGCAGCTGCTGCCGAGCGAGCACACCGCGATGGCCACCGTCGAGATCGCGCCCCTGGTCGAGGCCATCAAGCGTGTCGCCCTCGTCGCCGAGCGTGGAGCTCAGGTCCGTCTCGAGTTCTCCGAAGGCAGCGTGCTGCTGTCGGCCGGCGGCGACGACGCCGGCCGCGCCGAGGAATCGCATCCGGCGGAGTTCTACGGCGAGCCCCTCGTCATCGCGTTCAATCCCGGATACCTCCTCGACGGGCTCACCTCGCTGCACTCCGACAAGGTGCTGTTCGGATTCACCACCTCGAGCCGTCCCGCGGTGCTGCGTGCCGCCGTGGACGAAGAGCCGGTGCCCGACGAATCGGGCACGTTCGCCGCACCGGACAGCGATTACACCTACTTGCTGATGCCCGTGCGCCTGCCGGGCTGACCGGCAGGCAGGAAGTTGGGCGGCCGTGTACGTTCGTAGCTTCTCACTGCGCGACTTCCGTTCGTGGGAAGTGGTTTCCGCAGATCTGAGCCCAGGCGCCACGGTCTTTCTGGGGCGTAACGGACACGGTAAGACCAACCTGCTCGAGGCTCTGGGATATCTGGCGACGTTGTCGTCGCACCGGGTGTCCTCGGATGCCCCGCTGCTGCGCACCGGAACGTCTCGAGCGTTCGTCGGCGCTCTCGTCGCAAACGGCGGACGTGAGCTCGGGATCGACATCGAGATCAACGAGGGCAAGGCCAACCGGGCCCGGATCAATCAGTCGCCGCAGCGGCGGCCCCGGGAGATTCTGGGGATCCTGCGCACCGTGCTGTTCGCCCCCGAGGATCTCGCGCTCGTCCGGGGCGATCCCGGGGATCGGCGCCGATTTCTCGACGAACTGCTCAGCACCCGATTTCCGCGGTTGAGCGGTGTCCGTGCCGACTACGACAAGGTGTTGCGGCAACGATCCGCGCTGCTCAAGACGGCGGGCGGGGCGCTGCGGCGCGGAACCCGCTCGAGCGACGGTGCCAGTGCGTTGGCCACGCTGGACGTGTGGGACGGGCACCTCGCCGCACACGGAGCCGAATTGGTCGCCGCACGGATCGCGCTGCTGCACGAGCTTGCCCCGCACGTGGCCGAGGCATACCGGTCTATCGCACCCGAATCCCGTCCGGCGGTGTTGCGTTACCGCAGCAGCCTGGCCGACGCGCTGCCCCCCGAGTTCGCCGATCCTGCCCGCCCCGTCGATCCCGGCGATCGGGAACTGATCGAGGTCGCCTTCCTGCATCGATTGTCCGAGGCCCGCTCGAAGGAAATCGAACGCGGCGTGTGTCTGGTGGGGCCGCACCGCGATGATCTCGAGTTGATCCTCGGCGATCAGCCTGCGAAGGGTTATGCGAGCCATGGTGAATCGTGGTCGTTCGCGCTGTCTTTGCGGCTCGGCGCGTTCGCGCTGCTACGGAACGACGGGACCGACCCGGTGCTCATGCTCGACGACGTGTTCGCCGAACTGGACCGCCGTCGTCGCACCGCGCTCGCCGCGGTCGCGGCCTCGGCCGAGCAGGTGCTGATCACCGCGGCGGTCCCCGAGGATGTCCCGGCCGAACTCGCCGGCGCAAGATTCCCCGTGCACGCGCTGGACACCGAGCGGGGCAGAGTCTCGGTTCTGGGTCCGGTCGAGTGCGAGAACCACACACGAGAAGAGGTGGGTGCCGGTGAATGACGACGAGATCGGTCCCGTCGCGAACGAGCCTCCGGGCACCGACGCCGGCGAACCGCCCCTGCGCGGCGTGGATCTGGCCCGGCGTGCCCTCGAGGAGGCGCGGGCCGCCGCCAAGGCGAGTGGTAAGGCCGTCGGGCAGGGCCGCGCGTCGCGTGGCTCCCTCCGCCCGCGGCGGCGGCGCCGGGGTTGGTCCGGCCCTGGACCCGACGAGCGCGATCCACAGCCGTTGGGGTCGCTGGTCAGTTCGCTGTCGAAGCAGCGCGGATGGTCCGGTCACGTGTCCGAGGGCACGGTGATGGGCAGCTGGGCGCGGGTGGTGGGCGAGGATATCGCGTCCCACGCCCAACCGACGACGCTGCGTGAAGGAGTGCTGCACGTGTCCGCGGAATCCACGGCATGGGCGACACAGCTGCGGATGATGCAGTCTCAGATTCTCGCGCGGATCGCGGCGGCGGTAGGCAACGGCGTGGTGAAGGAACTGCGGATCACGGGTCCGACGGCGCCGAGCTGGCGCAAGGGTGAGCGGCACATCCGCGGTCGCGGCCCCCGCGACACGTACGGCTGAGGTGAAGGCGCCGGAGTCGCGTACAGGGCACGCAAATGCGCCGACATAGGAATTCACTTGTGTCGGTCCGCTCCGTGTCCACTACGGGGACGTCAGCGGTGCAACAAGCACATTCTGTGTCGGGCCCGGCAGCCGGGCTTCGGCGACGTAGGATGGTCAGGAATGCGTCGCGCACGTGCGCGGGGCCGAGGCGGAGAAGGAGAGCTACCCACCCGTGGCTGCCCAGAAGTCGAACAAGAGCAAAAATGAGTACGGCGCGTCGTCCATCACTGTCCTCGAGGGACTCGAGGCGGTGCGTAAGCGCCCCGGTATGTACATCGGTTCCACCGGTGAGCGTGGCCTGCACCACCTGATCTGGGAAGTTGTCGACAACTCGGTCGACGAGGCGATGGCCGGTTACGCATCGAAGGTCGAGGTAACCCTTCTCGCAGACGGCGGTGTGCAGGTCGTCGACGACGGTCGCGGTATCCCCGTGGGGATGCACTCCTCGGGCGTGCCGACGGTCGAGGTGGTGCTGACCCAGCTGCACGCGGGCGGCAAGTTCGATTCCGACGCCTACGCCGTCTCCGGTGGTCTGCACGGTGTCGGCATCTCGGTGGTCAACGCACTGTCGAGCACTCTCCAGGTCGAGATCGACAACGACGGCTACCACTGGGAGCAGACGTACACGAACTCGAAGCCCGGTGAGCTGATCAAGGGCGAGCCGACGAAGCGCACCGGGACGACCGTCCGCTTCTGGTCGGACCCCGACATCTTCGAGACCACCGTCTACAACTTCGAGACGGTCGCGCGGCGGCTCCAGGAGATGGCGTTCCTCAACAAGGGACTGACCATCACGCTCACCGACGAGCGGGTCCTGCCCGAAGAGGTCACCGAGGAGGTCGTGCCGGAAACGGCCGATGCTCCGAAATCTGCCGAGGAAGAAGCTGCGGAGGCGGCCGATCCGGAGCCCCATCACAAGATCAAGACCCGGGTGTACCACTACCCGGGCGGCCTCGAGGACTACGTCCGGCACATCAACCGCACGAAGACCCCCATCCACAACTCGGTCGTCGGGTTCACGGCCAAGGGCACCGGTCACGAGCTCGAGCTGGCGATGCAGTGGAACTCGGGCTACTCCGAGTCCGTCCACACCTTTGCCAACACCATCAACACCCATGAGGGCGGCACCCATGAGGAGGGCTTCCGTGCGGCGTTGACCAGCGTGGTCAACCGGTACGCGAAAGACAAAAAGCTCCTCAAGGAGAAGGATCCGAACCTCACCGGCGACGACATCCGCGAGGGTCTGGCCGCGATCATCTCCGTGAAGGTCGCCGAGCCGCAGTTCGAAGGCCAGACGAAGACGAAGCTCGGCAACACCGAGGTCAAGTCCTTCGTGCAGAAGGCGTGCAACGAGCACATCGCACACTGGCTCGAGGCCAATCCCGCAGACGCGAAGACCATCGTCACGAAGGCGGTGTCGTCCGCGCACGCTCGTGTCGCGGCCCGGAAGGCGCGCGAGCTCGTGCGCCGCAAGAGCGCGACGGACATCGGCGGTCTGCCCGGCAAGCTGGCCGACTGCCGGTCCAAGGATCCGGCCAAGTGCGAGATCTACATCGTCGAGGGTGACTCCGCCGGTGGTTCGGCGAAGTCCGGCCGCGACTCGATGTACCAGGCGATCCTGCCGTTGCGCGGCAAGATCATCAACGTGGAGAAGGCGCGTATCGATCGCGTGCTGAAGAACGCCGAAGTGCAGTCGATCATCACCGCATTCGGTACCGGCATCCATGACGAGTTCGACCTCGCCAAGTTGCGTTATCACAAGATCGTGCTGATGGCCGACGCCGACGTCGACGGTCAGCACATCGCCACGTTGCTGCTCACCCTCCTGTTCCGGTTCATGCGCCCGTTGGTGGAGCACGGTCACGTGTATCTCGCACAGCCGCCGCTCTACAAGCTGAAGTGGCAGCGTACGGAACCGGAATTCGCGTATTCGGACCGCGAGCGTGACGGTCTGCTCGAGGCCGGTCTGGCTGCCGGCAAGAAGATCAACAAGGACGACGGCATCCAGCGGTACAAGGGTCTGGGCGAGATGAACGCGAAGGAGTTGTGGGAGACCACCATGGATCCGAGCGTGCGCATCCTCCGGCAGGTGACGCTCGACGACGCCGCAGCGGCGGACGAGCTGTTCAGCATTCTGATGGGTGAGGATGTCGGGGCCCGTCGCAGCTTCATCACGCGCAATGCGAAGGACGTACGATTCCTCGACGTCTGACCGGGAGATCGGCGAAATCCGGTTCGGCCCGGCGATGCAAGATGAAGCGAAGGTGAAATCGAACCGCCGCGGCACGCGCTGTGAGGGAAATCACAACGCGTGTCGCGTGTTTGTGGCAGATCACTCCGACACGCCGCTCACGCTGCCGGTTACCGGTGAGTACACTTCATTCGGCCACTCGTATGCGTGGCTGCCGTACAGGGCGCAAGGGGGATGACGGAGAGTATGGGAAAGATCTTCTTCCATATTCGCTGTATGTCCCGATATGGTGCCCTCACCCAGGAACGCCCTGTTCGACCGAATCCAGCGGTAACTGCCCTCACCTTCGAGTGAGATGCTCGCGGGTGCTCGTCGCCGGGCGGGAGCGGGGTGGAAGGAGAGCTGTAACTCATGAGTGACGAATCGCTGCCTCGGCAGCGGTGGTGGAACATCGAAGGGTGGGGTCTTCGCAGGAAGGTCACCGCCGTCCTCGCTGTCCCCGTAACAGTGGCGATGGTGCTGGGAGGTCTTCGCGTCGAAGAAGAGCTCAGTAACGCCGTCCACTTCTCCTCCGCCGCCGACCAGGTCTCCCTGGTACCCGAAATCGTCGATTTCTCGACCGCCTTCGCCACGGCCACTGCGAGTGCTGCCGCCGGAGTTGTAACTCCCGAAGAGATGGACAGACTCGGCGATACCTTCGGGTCGGTTCAGACCATCGCCGAGAATCCCGACTTCGACGGCGCGGTCACCGCAGACCTCGAGCGCACTGTCGCGACCGCTCAGACCCTCTACAACAAGCTGCAGAACGGCCCGGTTCCGATCGAAGAGATCGCGACGGTCACCAATGAGGTTCGCGACAATCTGAACCGCATCGTCGAGGCGATCCTCGATCAGACCTCGGATGAGGAAGTCGTCGAATACGGCACCCGCCTGATCAACGCCTGGTACTCCCAGCGATACCTGTTCGGTCAGGTCATGGGCGTGCTGCAGATCCTCAACGACCCCAGCACGCCCGGCACGGATCTCATCGCCGCGTCCGGTGGCGAACTCGCGATGCTCGAGTTGCTCGCCCGGTCGTACCCGCTGGCCGACGCCCAGATCGGCGAGCTGCGCGACGGTGTGCAGGAACGCACCGACATGGTCGCCGCAGCCGGACAGGGACCGCTTCCGATCCTCAACCTGCGCGCGTCGATGCTCAACAGCGTCGACGTCTACGGCGGCATCATCGAAGACGCGTCGCAGCAGATCAGTTCGACAGTCCTCGATCGCGCCGCCGAAACCCGTTCTGCCGCCCTCCGCGACACCGCGATCGTCCTTGCGACGCTGCTGGCTGCTCTCGTTCTCGCCTTGCTGGTCTCCCGGTCGCTGGTCGGCCCGATCCGCCGGCTGCGTTACGGCACCCTCAAGGTCGCCCGGCAGGAGCTGCCCGAGGCGATCGACCGGATCAAGGTCGGCGACGACATCGAGGACATCGAGTTCACGCGTGTCCCGGTGCACACCACCGAGGAAATCGGGCAGCTCGCTCGCGCCGTCGACGATATGCACGGCCAGGCCCTGCGACTGGCAGGTGAGCAGGCGCACCTGCGGCTGCAGATCAACGACATGTTCGAGACCCTCGCCCGACGAAGCAAGTCCCTCGTCGAGCAGCAGCTCGGTCTCATCGAAAAGCTCGAGTACGAGGAAAAGGATCCGAGTCGTCTCGAGAGTCTGTTCCGGCTGGACCATCTCGCGGCCCGTATGCGCCGCAACGGTGACAACCTGCTGATCCTCTCCGGTACCCGGATGCGCCGCGGTCATTCCGCGCCGGTTCAGCTCGGCGACATCCTTCGCGCCGCGATGTCCGAGGTCGAGGATTACCAGCGAGTTCAGATCGGTTCGACGCCGGACGGTGCGCTCAGTGGCGCGGTGGCAACCGACATCGTCCACCTTCTTGCCGAACTCGTCGACAACTCGCTGCGGGCATCTCCGCCGGACAGCAACGTGACGTTCAGCTTCGCGCGCGCCGTCGACGGCGGTCTGCTCGTCGAGATCGCCGATCGTGGCATCGGTATCCCGGCGGACGAACTCGAGGTCATCAACATCCGGCTTTCGCAGGGCGGCGAAGTCGGACCGGACACGGCACGTCACATGGGTCTGTTCGTGGTGTCGCGGCTCGCCGAGCGCCACGCGCTCACCGTGCGTCTGCGCCCGACCTTCGACACGGCCCGCAACCCGGGTATAACCGCCAGCGTCCACATTCCGGACGTGCTGCTCGTGTCGCCGCTCGCGCTGTCGCAAACAGGTCCGCAGCCGTTGGTGCCGGCGGAAGCCGCGCGCCCCGAGCCGGTCGCCTCGCGCGATATGCCGCAGCTGCCACTTCCCGCTGCCCGGCCCGAACTGGAACCGGCACCGTCGGAGCCGGTTCGTACGGAGACCGATCGCGACGAGGTTCGTTCGGAGCAGGATCGATCCGAGTATGCGGGTTCGGAACAGCATCGTCCGGAATCGGGACGTCCCGAATTCACGCCGCTGGAGGCTGCGCGACAGGTCGCACCGTCCGAGGCAGTGCGGCAGGCACCGCCGTCGGAGGAAGTGCGACACGGCGGTTCCGGTGCGGCCTCCGGGCTTCCGCAGCGCCGGCCGGGTGCGACCCCGGGCCTTCCCACCCGCCGGCCGGGCGCCACGCCCGGTCTGCCTCAATCGCAATCGCAGCCGGCTCCGCGGCGTATCCAGCCCGATGCCGCGGCCGCATTCGTGTCGGCTCTGCCCCAGCGCAGCCAGTCCGGATCGGCCGACGAAGCCGAACGGGCGCGGCGCGAGCACGACCGGCGCGAGCGGGAGCAGCAGGAGCGTTACCAGTCCGAGCGTGAGCAGGAACGCCGTCTGCAGCAGGAAGAGCAGGAACGGCAGTCTCAGCTCCGAGCGCGTCAGGAATGGGAGCGTCAGGACCGGGAGCGGCAGGAGCGCGACCGTCGGGAGTGGGAGGCGCGGCCTCGACCGTCCTCGTACGTGCCGTCCGCGCATGCCGCGCCGGCTCCCGCCGAACCGATCCGGCGTGCACCTGATTCGGCTCCCGGCGAGGGTGGTTCGGGTCTTCCGCGGCGTCGGCCCGGCGCTACGCCCGGTGTGCCGCAGCGTGCGCCCGCACCGGCTCCCGCACAACAGTCCACTGTGGCCGCACCCGGTCTTCCGCAGCGTCGGCCCGGTGCGACACCGGGCCTGCAACCCGGCCGTACCGCCGCACCACAGCCGCCCGAAGCTCCCAACGGGCTGCCGCAGCGTCGCCCCGGCGCGACACCCGGACTTCCTCCGCAGCGATCCGACGACAACGGTCCGTTCGCGCGGCCTGCCACGGCCACGCCGAATGGGAACGAGCCCGTATCCACCGGGGCACCCGGATCGGCGCAGGGTGACGACATTCGCTCCACCCGGCACCGCTACCGGACGAACTCGGCCAGGACGGCCTCGTTCTTCCAGCCGCGTCCCGACGTCAACGCCCTGAGACCGCACCCTGCGGCCGGCACACCGATCTTTTCCCACATGATGTCGGACTGGCTGATCGATCCGACGAGCCTGCCCGAGGACCGGCGGAAGCGGGAGTGGCAGTCCGCCGCGGACGCCGGGTGGGAAGCCGCGCAACGTGCGGCGGCCACGCCGGTGGAAGAACACACCACCGCGGGCCTGCCACGCCGCGCGCCGGGACATCGCCTGGTGCCGGGTGCCGTCAAGCCCCCGACTCCGGCGGAACAGCCGAAGACGATTCGACGCCGGGACCCGGAAGCCATTCGGGCAAACCTCAGTCGCCACCAGAGGGGCGTCCTGAGTGGACGCGCCTCGGCGAATGCAAGTACACGTGAGAACAATGAACAGGGAGTTCGATGAACATTGACCATGGATCCGATGTAACCCGTCCGCTGGACTGGTTGGTTTCCAACTTTGCGCGCGAAGTTCCCGGTGTCTCGCATGCAGTCCTCGTGTCCGCCGACGGCCTGTTGATGGCTGCCAGCGCTCACCTTCCCATCGACCGCGCCGAGCAACTCGCTGCGGTCACCTCGGGCCTCGCAAGCCTGTCGAACGGCGTGTCGCAGTTGTTCGACGGCGGGGGTGTGCTGCAGTCGGTCGTCGAGATGCAGCACGGGTACCTGCTGCTGATGAGTGTCGGCGACGGTTCTCATCTTGCGGCGCTGACCGCGTCGGAATGCGATATCGGACAGGTCGGCTACGAGATGGCACTTCTGGTGGACCGGGTGGGTGCTTCGGTCGAGGCGACACCGCGGGTCGGCCAGGGGTCCTGACGTCGAGGTGGCCATGGAACCGCGTAAGCCGGAGTCGGTGCCGGACCAGCCCAGTCTGGTCCGGCCGTACTCGCTGACTTCGGGACGTACAGCTCCTGCGGTCGAACTGGCGTTGGAGGCGTTGATCCAGGCAATCCCCGGCACCGATGATCGGCGCCGGGACCTGGACAACATCAACGCCACGATTCTGGAGCTGTGTAAGGAATCCCCGTCGGTCGCCGAGATCGCGGCTCGGGTGGGTGTGCCGCTCGGAGTGGCCCGTGTTCTCGTCGCCGACCTCGTCGAAGCCGGGCATGTACAGATCCTGGCCACGCTGAAAGACGATTCGAGCGACGCCGAGCGTCGTGAGCTGATTGAAAGGGTCCTGAGTGGACTTCGCGAACTCTAACGCCACGAAGCGCGTGACCTCGACCAAGATCGTGATCGCCGGCGGCTTCGGTGTCGGTAAGACCACGCTGGTCGGGGCAGTGTCGGAAATCGTTCCGCTCCGCACCGAAGCGCTGGTGACCAACGCCAGTGATGGGGTCGACAACCTCACCGCAACGCCTCAGAAGGCGACCACCACGGTGGCGATGGACTTCGGCCGTATCAGTCTGGCCGAGGATCTCGTGCTGTACCTGTTCGGTACGCCGGGTCAGCATCGCTTCTGGTTCATGTGGGACGACCTCATCCGCGGCGCTATCGGCGCGATCGTGCTGATCGATACCCGGCGACTGGACGAGAGTTTCGCTGCCGTCGACTTTTTCGAGGCGCGGAACCTGCCGTTCATCGTCGCGATCAACGAGTTCGACGATGCACCGCGATATCCGCTCGAGGACATCCGTCAGGCGATGGCGATCTCCCCGGAGGTGCCGATCGTGTCCATCGATGCGCGTGCACGTGAGTCGGCGAAGCAGGCTCTCGTCACCGTGACGGAGTACGCGCTGCGGAAGTTGCATCAGCCTGTGGGGCAGTGACGGACCGCTGATTCACGGTCGTGGATACAGCGGTGAGGAGATGCGCGGTTTGTCGGCATCGGTCGGGTGGCCGCGTAATCTCTTCTTACCCAATACGATTGATGTTCATATCGTAGGTTAGGTGGCGTCGGGGGACGTCGTTCGAAGTTGTCCGGTCGATCCGGTACACCACCACGCGGGGGCTGCGCCGGGAAGTGCATTGTCATGGGGGGCGCATGTCGCACGAGCTTCACCACTTCGCCATGGGGACGTGGGTCTTCTTTCTCGCGTATCTCACATCGGTTGTCGGTTCCTTCGTAGGACTGACCTGCGCCCGGCGGGCGGCAACCGCTCACACCGGATCCAACCGGAGTCGCTGGACTTTCATGGCCGCGCTGTCGATCGGGGGTGTCGCGATCTGGCTGATGCACTTCATCGGGATGATGGGGTTCGCGGTCCCCGGATCCTCCGTGCGCTACGGCCTGGGGCTGACGATCTTCTCCGTGGTGCTCGCCGTGGGAGCAACCTGGTTCGGCCTGTGGTTGCTGGACGCCGACGTTCCGTGGATGCGGTCGGTGTCGCCGACGTCGCGATTGGGAATCGGCGGTGTCATCATGGGCTTCGCGGTCGCCGGTATGCACTACAACGGCATGGCCGCGGTACGAATCCAGGGATCCCTGGATCAGGGCACGACGTTCGTGCTGTATTCCATTCTCATCGGTGTCGTCGCCTCGATCACCGCGCTGTGGCTCTCACGCAATGCGGAACATTGGCTTGTTCGTATACCCGCCGCTCTGGTCATGGGGTGTGCGGTCGTGTCGCTGCACTACACCGGCATGGCCGGGATCGACGTAACCGTCGATCCGGCTGCCCCGAGTCCTGCCGGCATGACCGTGATGTCGTTGCTGTTTCCCGGTTTCATCGTCGGCGTCGGAGTGCTCGCAGTCCCGGTGCTGGCGCTGATGGCAACGCCGACTTCCGAGGAACTTCGGCGTGAGCGTGAGGTGGCCGCGTGGGTCGGTGCGGCGGCGGACCGGGACGAACGGCAGGCCTGAGATGCACGGGTGGATCGAGCAGCAGGGAGGGCGAACCGGCACTGCGGGAACACGCAGCGACGGTCCGGCGGCGTGATCGGCGAAGCCTCCACTCACCCGGCAGGGCGGAAAGTGGTGTCCTCCGCTGTGTTAGCTGACCTGCACCTATAGACTCGGGTGGTTGCGAGACGTCCACCGGGCGAAGGCCCGGACCGGACGTTCGAGCCGAGTAGAAGAAGGAGCTCATGACCGACACCACGTTGCCTCCGGAGGGGCCGGGGCACGACCGCATCGAGCCCGTCGACATCCAGCACGAAATGCAGAACAGCTACATCGATTACGCGATGAGCGTGATCGTGGGCCGCGCTCTGCCCGACGTGCGTGACGGCCTCAAGCCGGTGCACCGTCGTGTGCTGTACGCCATGTTCGACAACGGATTCCGGCCGGACCGCGGCTATGTGAAGTCGGCCCGCGCCGTGGCCGAGACGATGGGCAATTACCACCCGCACGGCGATGCCTCCATCTACGACACCCTGGTGCGACTCGCGCAGCCGTGGGCGCTGCGCTATCCCCTCGTCGACGGGCAGGGCAACTTCGGTTCCCGCGGCAACGACGGCGCGGCCGCCATGCGATACACGGAGTGCCGTCTCACGCCGCTGGCGATGGAGATGCTCCGCGAAATCGATCACGAAACTGTCGATTTCCAGCCGAACTACGACGGGCGCACGCAGGAACCGAAGGTTCTCCCCAGCCGTATCCCCAACCTGTTGATCAACGGGTCGGGCGGCATCGCGGTCGGTATGGCGACGAACATTCCGCCGCACAACCTGCGCGAAGTCGCCGACGCGATCTACTGGGCGCTCGAGAACTACGAGGCCGACGAAGAAGCGACCCTCGCGGCCGTCATGGAACGCATCAAGGGACCCGACTTCCCGACCTCCGGTCTCATCGTCGGGTCGCAGGGCATCCACGACGCGTACACCACCGGGCGCGGCTCGGTGAAGATGCGCGGCGTCGTCGAGATCGAAGAAGACGCCAAGGGCCGATCGACCATCGTCATCACCGAACTGCCCTACATGGTGAATCCGGACAACCTGATCACCTCGATCGCCGAACAGGTCCGCGACGGCAAGATCGCCGGCATTTCCGACATCCACGACGAATCGTCCGATCGCGTCGGCATGCGGATCGTCGTCACCGTGCGGCGCGATGCGGTCGCCAAGGTCGTGCTCAACAATCTGTACAAGCACACGCAGCTGCACACCAGCTTCGGCTGCAACATGCTCTCGATCGTCGACGGCGTGCCGCGCACCCTGCGGCTCGACCAGATGATCCGGCTGTATGTGAACCATCAGCTCGAAGTCATCAACCGCCGTACGCGCTATCTGCTGCGCAAGGCCGAGGAACGCGCCCACATCCTGCGCGGCCTGGTCAAGGCGCTCGATGCACTCGACGAGGTCATCGCCCTGATCCGCGGGTCTCGGACGGTCGACATCGCCCGTACCGGCCTGATCGAGCTGCTCACCGTCGACGAGATCCAGGCCGACGCGATCCTGGCGATGCAGCTGCGTCGCCTCGCCGCGCTCGAACGGCAGAAGATCATCGACGATCTCGCCGAGATCGAACGCGAGATCGAGGACTACAAGGACATCCTCGCCAAGCCGGAACGTCAGCGCGCGATCGTCCGCGACGAGCTGATCGAAATCGTCGAGAAGTACGGCGACGATCGACGCACCCGCATCATCGCGGCCGACGGCGACGTCGCCGACGAAGACCTCATCGCCCGCGAGGACGTGGTCGTCACCATCACCGAGACCGGCTACGCGAAGCGCACACGCACCGACCTGTACCGGTCGCAGAAGCGTGGCGGCAAGGGCGTCAAGGGTGCGGACCTCAAGCAGGACGACATCGTCAAACACTTCTTCGTGACGTCCACCCACGATTGGCTGCTGTTCTTCACCACCAAGGGGCGGGTCTACCGCGCGAAGGCGTACGAACTGCCCGAGGCCAACCGCACTGCGCGCGGCCAGCACGTCGCGAACCTGCTGGCGTTCCAGCCGGACGAGCGCATTCAGGGCGTGATCCGGCTGAAGACCTACGAGGACGCGCCGTACCTGGTGCTCGCCACCCGCAACGGTCTGGTGAAGAAGTCGCGGCTGTCGGACTTCGACTCCAACCGCACCGGCGGCATCGTCGCGATCAACCTGCGCGACGAGGACGAGCTGGTCGGAGCCGTGCTCTGTTCTTCGGAGGACGATCTGCTGCTCGTCTCGGAACAGGGACAGTCGATCCGGTTCTCCGCGACCGACGAGGCATTGCGTCCCATGGGCCGCGCGACTTCCGGTGTGCAGGGCATGCGGTTCAACGGCGAGGACAGGTTGCTCTCGCTCAACGTCGTGAAAGAGGGCACGTACCTGCTCGTCGCGACGTCCGGTGGGTACGCCAAGCGCACCCCGATGGAGGACTACCCGGTTCAGGGTCGCGGCGGTAAGGGCGTCTTGACGATTCAATTCGATCGCAGGCGTGGCACTCTGGTCGGGGCGCGCATCGTCGAGGACGATGACGAGCTGTATGCGATCACCTCGGGCGGTGGTGTCATCCGTACCCCCGCGAAGCAGGTGCGCAAGGCCGGTCGACAGACGAAGGGAGTGCGTTTGATGAACCTCGGTGAGGGCGACACATTGCTGGCGATCGCCCGCAACGCCGACGAGCCCGAGGTGAGCGACGCATCCGAAGCGAAGGAGTCGTAAGTGAGCACTCCCCAGGGACCCAGCGGAGCCGAGCAGCGGCCACCCGCGCGGACGCCCGAGATCAGGAACGGCCAGGAAGTGTCGTCCGCACCTCCCGGACCGGTGTCTTCACCGGAGTCCACGCCGAAGGACTCCGCGCCGAGGGGTTCCACGCCGAAGGATCAGGCCCCGAGTCCGGCGTCCAAGACGCCGGCTCCGGCAGACAAGCCGCCGGTGGCGAAGCCTGCGGCCGAGGCGCCCGGACTGGGTGGCAACAAGACCGTCGAGTCACCCACGTCCAAGCCTCCGCAGGCCGGTGGCAAGGCCGCACCGGCCGCCGGTGCCGCCAATCGTGAGGGCGACGCGACCGGTGCAGGACAGCGGCCTGCGCAGGCCGCGCGTCCCGCGGGCCCCAAGCCGCCGTGGCAGCGCGGCCAGCAGCAGGGCGCGCAAGGGCCTGCGCAGGGGAGTCACCAGAACGCGCCTCCACAGAACAAGCCGCAGACCAATGTCCCCGGTGTCGGCTTGGGTAAGTCGTCCGGTGGCCAGCCGGCCGGCGCCCCGCAGCGTGAGCGTTCCGGATCACCGCAATCGGCTGCCGGTCCGTCCGGAGCCACGCAGCAGAAGGCGCCCAACTCGTCCGGGGCGGCCCCGTCGACCCGTCCGGTGATCACCGGCACCGCGGCGCCGTCGGCAACCGGAGGCGCGCAATCGGCCGATCGGAACGCCGCGAAGGCGAAGGCCGCGGTCATCGACGGTCCGACCCGCCATATCGAGCGCAAGGACCTCGCGAAGGACCTTCCCGATCTGTCGTCGGTCAAGCATCCGACTGCCCAGCCCGCGCCCGAGGCGCCGCACGCAGCTCCCGTCGCTGTTCCCGCCGCGGTGGGCGCGGGCGACCCGCTTCGGGCGACGGTGCAGGTACGCCGGATCGACCCGTGGTCGATGCTCAAGATTTCCTCGGTGATTTCCATCTCACTGTTCTTCGTGTGGATGATCGCAGTGGGACTGCTTTACGGCGTACTCGCCGGAATGGGCGTTTGGGAGCGTCTGAACAGCGCTTTCACCGACATCGTGTCGGATGCCGGCAGCGATGGCCTGGTCACCGCCGGTCAGGTGTTCGGTTACGCCACCGTCATCGGACTCGCCAACACGGTGCTTCTGACCGCGCTCGCGACCATCGGTGCGTTCATCTACAACCTGTGCACCGACCTGGTCGGCGGAGTTCAGGTCACGCTCGCCGACCCGGACTGACCTGCGGTAACGCTGCCCCACCGAGGCGATTTGTTTCTACGCGCCTAGGTGGGGTAGTGTTCCAAATCGGTTCGAGGGCCTATAGCTCAGGCGGTTAGAGCGCTTCGCTGATAACGAAGAGGTCGGAGGTTCAAGTCCTCCTAGGCCCACTCCCCGTGCCGAAAGGGCCACCAGCATGAAGGTTCTCCTTGTAGTGGGAACTGCTGTGCTGGTTGCTCTCGGAATCGCCCGAATGCTTCGGAGCGAAGACGAATGGCACGAGGTTTCCAGCCGCTGAAGCGGTGAGGGGCCTTAGCTCAGTTGGTAGAGCGCTGCCTTTGCAAGGCAGATGTCAGGAGTTCGAATCTCCTAGGCTCCACAGTCGAAGATGCAGATGAAGGGCGTTTTCCGGGAAACCGGGAAGCGTCCTTCAGTCGTTCGCGCCCACCTTTTCCTGTTCGAGAAGGCAAGAACGGTCGGGTGCTCGCGCCCACCGTCGGGTCACACTGGTGACATGTCGGATCCAGGACTCGCTCTGCGGGCAGGTGAGCTGTGACGACCCACCTTTCTCCACGACTCGCCGAGATAGTTGCAGCGCTGCCGATACAGCCGCACCTGCGAGTGCTGGAAATCGGCTGCGGTCCCGGTGCCGCGGCTCGCGCGGTCGCCGATCGGCTGACCACTGGACATATCGTTGCCATCGACAGATCGGCGGCGGCGATCGGGCAACTCGAGGCCCGTTCCAGTAGCCAGATCGCCTCAGGACGCTTGACTGCACGCCGGGTGGCCATCGAGGACTTCGTTCCGGTCGAGGGGGAGGGTCCGTTCGATCTCGTCTTCGCGATCCGGGTGGGTGCGCTCGACGGGCGGCATCCGGAAGCCGGCATCGCGGCTCTCGACCGCATCGCGGCAGTGACCCACTCGCACGCTCGCCTCTTCATCGACGGCGGTCGGCCACTCCGCGAACTGCCCATCCGCGCACGCACGGTGTGAGCTGCTGCAGCGGACGTCGAGGTTTCACGTGAAACGTCACGGGTGTGCGGTTGCGAGCGCAGTACGAACAGCAGCGCGAACCTCGTCGAGTCCGCGACCCGCTTCGATCAGTTCGGTGCCCTTGTGCAGAAGTGCGCTGATCAGTTCCGCGCCGAGTTCGGGATCTGCGGCGCCGCTCGCGCGCAGTGCGTCGACGAGTGGCAGAACCAGATCGTCGTGCATCGCGAGCATGCTCTCATCGGTGAATGCCTGGGGTGTGAAGGTGGCAAGAGCGCCGACGATCGCGTGCTCACCCTCGGCGACCAGCTGCAGGTTCACATCGATATATGCCAGCACCCGCTCGCCCGGGTCGGTGATCTTGTTCATCGCCTCGACCACCCGGGCGTTCCATCGAGGAAACATGTCCACGACGACCGCTCTCAGCAGGTCGTCGCGGGATCGGAAATAGTTGTACGCGCTGGACCGGGCGAGCCCGGCGAGAGCCGCGATCTCACCGAGCGTGGGGGCACGTTCGGGAGCCTCGGCGAGGAGTTCGAGCGCGGCGTCGAGGAGGGCCCGGCGCTGAATCGCGCGATGTTCCGCGACGGTCGCTGCGGAAATCTTCGGCACCGAGCCCTCCTCTCACCGTTGTGTAAACCGGTCAGTCGTGTGGCCGGAGCGTCCCGTCGACCATTTCGAGTACCCGGTCGCAGTGCCGGAGTACGTCGTGGTCGTGGGTGACCATGATCGTAGCGACCTCGGCTTCGTGGGTTTCCTGTGCCAGCAGTTCGACGACCTCGTGACTGCGCTTGCGGTCGAGCGCGGCTGTGGGTTCGTCGACGAGCAACAGCGACGGGCGGCTCATCAGTGCCCGGGCGATACCGACACGCTGACGTTCACCGCCGGAGAGTTGGCCCGGGCGCCGGTCGGCGCGGTGGCTCATGCCGACGGATTCGAGCAGTTCGTCGGGGTCGCGGACGTCGCGACCGGTGATCTTCCCGACGAGTCGCAGTTGATCGCGAGCCGTGAGCGCCGGCAGCAGGTTGCCCGCCTGGAAGACGAAGCCGATGCGTTCGCGGCGCATGGCCGTCAACGCGCGACGATCGAGCTTGGTGAGCTCGGTGCCGTCGACCGTGGCGGTGCCCGACGAGGGTCGGGTGAGCCCGCCCGCGACGGCCAGCAGGCTCGATTTGCCGGCCCCGGAGGGTCCGACGATGGCGATGAGCTCACCGGCGCGAACACTGAGGTCCACATGATCGAGGGCGTGAACGGTGCTGTCACCGTCGCCGAAGGACAGGCAGACGTCGGACAGGACGAGCCCGGTGGTGGTCGTGACGGTCATCGGTTCTCTCCCAGTGCAGCGAGCGGATCGACGCGGACAATGCGGACGATGGCGACGGTGGCGCCGATCAGGCCGAGCGCGATGAGCAAGAGAGCACCCTGCAGAATCGGTCCGGCTTCCAGCACGAACGGCATGCCGCTCCCTTCGAGTCCGGCACCGAGTCCGAGGCCGATGAGCACCCCGACCGTGACGGAAGCCACGAGCACGAGCACCGCTTGGAACACCGCGTCGCGGAGCAAGAAGCCGGTGGAGGCGCCCATTGCGCGGAGTACGGCGATCTCGCGGCTGCGCTGCACGGTCCAGATGGTGAAGAAGGCGCCGACGACGAGAGCGGAGATCGCGTAGAGGAACGCCTTGATCATCGTCATCGTCATCGTCTCGGCGGTGTAGCCGGGGGACGAATCGAAGGACTCCTCGAGGGTCTTCGTTGCGGTGCCGGCAGCGGCGTCACCTGCGGCGAGGTCGGGGAGTGAGCCGTCGGTGCCCTGAATCGCGACGACGCTGGCCTCGGTGTAGGCGCTTTCCGGTGCCTGTTCACCGAGTTCGACGCCCGCGTGGATTTCCTGCCACGTGGACAGCGGCACGTAGGCGACGTCGACGTGCCCGAAGGTGCGCTTGTCGTCGGTGAATCCGACGACGTTCAGTTCGGTGCCGAGACGGTCGACGATGATGGTGTCGCCGAGAGCGACACCGGCGTCGCGCGCACTGTCGCTGAGGACGATGTCGGTGTCCGCCCCGAGTGCGGTGCCCTCGGATGCGGTCGGCTCGAGGAACGAGCCGGGACGAATGCCGAAGAGGGTCAGGTCGACGGGTGTGCCGCTGTCGGTCTTGGCGTTGACGATGGTGTTGCCGAACAGTTCGGCCTGCGCCACATCCGGGCGGTTGCGCCAGGCGTCGGCTTGTTCCTCGGTGACGACCGAGCGGGAGAATGCGGAGTCGGTCTTGGTGCCCTCGGCGAAGGCGAATGCCTGCACCGGTGTGCGCTGCAGCGCGGAGACACCGTCGATGACGAGTCCTGACGACAGACCGGACAGGATCACCATGAGGATGGAGATGAGGGCGACGACCGCCCCCATCAGGAGGAATCGGGTGCGCGCAAACCACAGTTCGCGCAGGGCCAGAAACATGTGTGGATCTTTCGTCGGCTGAACAGGGCGTGCGCCGAACCGTGACACTTATCGACGCGATGTCGACATCTTATCGACAGTGCGTCGATATCGCCCGCAAGGGTGATCATTACGACAGTGGGTAGTAGCTCGTGGTCGCTGCCGTATCCTGGCGACATGGCTGGCGAGGCGAGGTTCGTAGCGCGGATGCGCGCGGCCTTCGTCTGCGGTACGTCGATCGCGGTGAGTGTGGCCGCGCACGCTCTGGCCGGCGGCGAAGCCCCCGGTCAGGCCGGGGCCGTACTGCTCGTTGCGGTCGCGGTCGCTGTGGGTGTGCTCGCCGGCGGAACCAGGCTTTCCGTCCCGCTCGCGCTCGCCGCGGGCCAGGTGATCGGTCACCTCGTGCTCGCGCTCGACGAGGGCCACCTGCACGTACCCGGGCCGGTCATGTTCTTCGCGCACGTCGTCGCGATCGCTGTCGCGGCGCTGCTGGTCCGCGGGGCCGAGTCCGGCTGCCGCGTCGCTCTCGCGGCACTCCGCCGGATCGTGCCCGACCTCTATTCCGCGGCGCCGGTCCGGCTCGAGGGCTCGACCCCTCCGGCGTACCGGACGCGCGTCCGTCGCGGTGTCCTCCTCGCGGGCGGCCGAGGCACCCGCGGACCACCCGTCACGGTCTGACACCGACAGCACAGACCTCCGGTCGCCGAACAGGCGACCGCGCATCGACGCGCCTGCCCGGCGCGCACATTCGACGGAGAATCCCGTGAAGAAGACACTGTTCTACACCGCTGCCGCCGCAACAGCACTGCTCACTGCCACGGCGTGCGGATCCGACACCACGACCCCGACGGCCGCAGAGACGGTCACCGTTTCCTCGGCGTGGGCCAAAGCCGCCGAGAGCGGCATGACCGGCGCCTTCGCCGAACTCGAGAACAGCGGCGACGCGGACGTCCACGTCGTCGCCGCGTCGAGCCCCAGCGCAACCCGGACCGAACTGCACGAGATGGCAGGCGGCGACGCCGGGGCGATGGTCATGCGTGAGATGGCGGACGGCCTCACCGTCGCGGCCGGCACCAGCCACAGCCTTGCTCCGGGCAGTGACCATCTCATGCTCATGGACCTCATCGAACCCGTCACCCCCGGCACCGAGGTGACGTTCACTCTGACCTTCGACGACGGCTCCACCAAGGACTTCACCGCGCAGGTCCGCGACTTCGCGGGGGCGCAGGAGAACTATGAGCCGTCGTCCGGAGGGATGAACCACGGTGGCTGAGTTCAGCCGGCGTCGTCTCCTCGGTGGGGGCGCCGCCGCCCTCGGCGCCGTGGGACTCGGAGCGGTCGGCGGCGGATACGCGGCCGCCTCCCGGCCACCC
>NZ_JAUZMZ010000240.1:0-5532 GCF_036327435.1 Rhodococcus chondri
GACCGAGGACAACGCGTCGGAGGCGAACACCGGAAGCGCGATGCGCTTGGCCAGCAGGGTGTGGCCGAGCGCATCGCTGCGGAACGGTCTGCCCAGCAGCACATGCTTGGCCGTGGACGCCACACGGGACATTCGCGAAGCGTAATCCTCCGAGGCTTCCGAGGAACCGGTCGGAGAAATGCTGCTCGCGCAGGATGGCATGGGCGTGTCGGTGGATTGGGAGAAATGCGTGCGGGTGATGCCATCGACATCGTGGCAGGATGGGCACCGATGCCTGTAGGAAGTTCGCCGGGACGAGCTCGCGGCGGATCTCCGATCGGCGGTCCGGGGCTTCAGGCATGCTGCGGGCAGTACACGGCGATGCTGGTTTCGATGAAGAGAGTCGCGTGCGCACGCGAATAGCCGGGCCCGTCTTCCATGAGTGCGGGCAGCAGCTCCGGTTCGGGCACTCCGCGGTCGAGAGCGTCGCAAACAGTGTGCCCCATGACGACTGCAGAATCTCCGCCGTCGGTACCGTAATCGATACCGTACGAGTCGAGCATCTGGAGAAAGACGGTGTCGGTCCGGGCGGCGGTCTCGGAGTCGGTGAGGGTTGGCCGCGTCGCGGGGATGGAACTCGTCGTCGGCGGCGTCACCGGTTCGATGTCGGGGGTTTCCTGGAAGCTGCCGCATCCGGTGAGTGTGAGAAGGACCGTAGCTGCGGCGATGAACATGACGATCTTCACGGCGATCCTTATCGGTTGATGTCCGCCCGTCAGGGGTGACGTCAAGAGAATGCTCACTCGATGAAGCGGCGCTCACATGGATAAGACGGTGGCCTCCACTCGCCCATATCGGCGCCACTCTCATCAGCTACAAGCATGCCACTCTCGCCACACCTACAAGAAGCGGATCGACGGGCCGGGACGGTTGCAGCGTCGTCATGGGCGTCGCTCTCGATCCCACCCGCTGATGTTTGCCCGTCCGCATCAGCGAATTTTGCCGAACTCAGCGAGTTCTCAGCTCGTTTCCGAATACTGATGTCATGTCGACTGTCAGCGGCTTGCCCGCCCATGTGCTGCTCGTCCATTTCATGGTGGTCCTGGCCCTGGTGACAGCGATCCTGGTCGCGGTGTGCGGAGTATGGCCCACCGCCCGGAACCGATTCGTGTGGCCCACCCTTGTTCTCGCCGGCGTGACCCTCGTGTTGACTCCCCTGACCACCGAGGCCGGCGAGTGGCTCGAAGATCATGTGGATCGATCCGCTGCCGTGCACACCCATACCGAATTGGGCGACACGATGCTCTACTTCTCGGCGGCCCTTTTCGTGGCCGCTCTGGCCCTGACCGCGATCCATCTTCGTGAACGGCACACGGATTCGTCTCGAGTGCTCAGGGTGATCGTTGCCGCGTTGGCGCTCGTCGTCGCCGCCGCAACGTGTGTTCAGGTCTACCGAATCGGCGAATCAGGTTCACGCGCCGTGTGGAGCGATGTCGTGACCGCCTCCGACTCCGCGCCGTAGCACCACACTCACGGCCGCAGGAGTATTCGGAGACGGGTACTACACCACGGCGAGCCTACGCTGGTGTCGGTCATGACCAGTTCAGACGGTGAGCCGACCGCCGACTCGGCGTCCGACCGGGCACCGGAGCCGGAGCAGGAGCCGATCGTTGCTGCCGAGCGCGCCGCTACCGCATTGAGCAGTGACCGTTTGCCGCGCGGGAAACTCGGTCCGCGTTTCGATCGCCGCTCACCCTTCTTCACCGGCATGGCCGGAGCAGCCGGCGTGGTCGCCACGCTCGCGGTGGTCCTGGCGGTGCGGACAGTAGCGTCCGTTCTGATCCTGATCGGCGTAGCATTCTTCCTCGCGCTCGGCCTCGAACCGCTCGTGCGATGGGCAACAGCCCGGCGGATTCCCCGCTGGGCGGCGGTCACCACCGTCTTCGTCGTCGGTGGTGCAGCACTCGCGGCGTTGGTCGCCGCCGCGATTCCTCCCTTGACCGAGCAGGCAACCCAATTGATCGTCGCCGCCCCACACTACTTCGAGCAGCTCACCGATCCCGCCTCGTGGATCGGCCGGCTCAATACGCGTTTCGACCTGCAGCATCGACTGACACAGTTCTGGGGCGGCGCCGGCACGTCGGTGCTCGGGGAGATTGTCGTGGCCGGCCAGGCGGTGTTCACCGCCCTGGCCGATACGCTCATCGTCACGGTGCTGACGATCTATTTCCTGGCCGACCTACCCCGTTTGCGAGTCACACTGTTTCGGTTCGTGCCGCGCTCGCGCCGGCCGCGGGCGATCCTGCTCGGGGACGAAATCTTCGCGAAAGTCGGCGCATACGTCCTGGGCAACGTCCTCATTTCGGTAATCGCCGGAGCGGCGACGTTCGTGTGGCTGACCGTGTTCTCGGTACCGTACGCACTGTTGTTGGGAGTGTTCGTCGCGGTACTGGATCTGGTGCCGCTGGTCGGCTCGACAATCGCCGGGATCGCGGTTGCAGCGGTAGCTTTGACGGTCTCGGTGCCGATCTGTATAACGACGGTCGTGTTCTTCGTCGCCTTCCGTTTAGGCGAGGACTATCTGCTCGTGCCCAAGATCATCGGTAGATCGGTGCAGGTGCCTGCGCTGAGCACACTGATCGCCGTCCTGATCGGAGGCGCACTCCTGGGGCTGGTGGGAGCACTGGTCGCAATCCCGGTCGCCGCCGCCCTGCATCTGATTGCGCAGGAGGTGCTCTTCCCCCGCCTCGGCCGGGCATAGTCCCTGTACCTACTCGTGACGCGGGATGCGTACGAATACACGAAGACTGCCCTCCGGGGACGACGTCGATCGAGTAGGCCGTCGTACCCCTCGGACACAGGTTCGGCCACGCTGACGCCCTCAGTGCGTCCTCACCCTCGACCAGTAGATCCGTTCCGGGAAAGCACATTCGCTCCTCCGGCAAAACGGCCCAGGGCTGCCGAGTGACCGGGCTGCAGCCGGAACGTCGGGACGACTGTGATCAGTATCAACACCTCGTCGCCGCAGTGACCGGGAAAGTTGCACAGCAGCTCATAGCGCGTGGCCGGCAACGTAACGGTCATCAGCTCGATGCGCCGGGAGCGATGCCGTCACCGCCTCCTCGTCGCTGCGGCACCGACGAGGACGACCGGCCTGCGACGGGTCGAGGTCATGATGGTGACCGCCGCAATGCCTCTCGCCTGGAGACGAATTCGTCCTCGTCGATCTCCCCGCGAGCGAACCGCTCGGCCAGGATCCGTTCGGCCTCGTCATGTGCCGGACGATCGTGTCCGGGACGCGGAATACCGACCCTGCGTACCAGGAAGACGACGAGGCCGACAACCACCGACCAGAACAGCAAGAACATCAGCATCATCAGCAGCCAACCGCCGCCCCAACCTGTGCCGTACCAACCGTGCATGGGCGCTTCTCCTTCGTTGCTGCCCCTCGCGTGCCCCCGTAGAAGTTCGACGCCCGACAGTCCGTCCGAATGATCCGGTCAGAGCACCGGCACTCGCGCCGCGATCTGCCACTGCCGGGATGCACGCCGACCTCGGACCCGCGTCTCCGCGCGGAAATCGGGCTCGGTCCGCCTCCAGCCACAGTGCCCGATGAAGGGGCGCGGTTACCGTCCGTCATGGTTCCGTCCTCCGCCCTTCTCTGTCGAACTCCCGGTAAGAATCCAAGCTACGCGCGGTTTCTGATGAATCGGGCAGTCGATCCTGAGAATATTCGGTGGCACGACGGTCTGGTCTGCGCGCGGTGCCCGCAGCGCCGTGGCCGTCTCGGGACACGGACAACGCGAGTAAGGACGACCAGGCGTCGAGCCGCATCAGTGTCCCGGTCTCGGGGCGAGGTGTGCCTCCGCCGATCGGGATCACGTCAGGGTTTTCCGAATTGATGCCCTTCGCGATCCCCGGACGGGGATCGGAAACGCCGCGAGGGTCGATACTGGAGTGACCGAGAGCCACGACGTGGCACTCGTGTCGAGGAAGGGCCCAACCGTGAACATGATGGGCATGATGGACCAGGCACACATGATGCTGCACCAACTGATGATGTGGCTGCACCAGATGGGTGGGATGCCAATGATGAATATGCCGATGTAGAAGCACATTCATAGACCGAGACTTGCCGGGTGGTTATCGGGTCCCGCAATGCGCACGCCAGCGCGTCCTGATCGCCCGCGCTCACCGCTCCCGTCACATACCGAATGTGGCCGCCGAAGAACATGCCTCGAGTTCAGGCGTTCGGCGCACCACCCACGTCCCCACGGCCGCGATGCCCAGTCGGTTACCTTCTGCGTAGATACCCAGATGCATCGACGAATACCGCATGTGTGTGTGCCTTCCGCACATCACAGTCCCGGTAACGTCGGTGATGCTGGAGCAGCCCGACCAGAGCAGAGACGAGGCAGGGAGCGACCCCATGGCTGGTGCATCGTCAGTACCGACCGCTCCGTGGCGGGAGCGAATACGCATCCGGGCCGAGCCGATATTCCTCGCCGCGACCGTGACCGCTCTGCTGGGCGGCGGTGTCGCGTGGCTGGTCGATGCACCCACCGTCGCCGACGCCTGTTGGATCGTAGGCACCGTCGTCGCGATCATCCCGGCGGTGTGGTGGGTGCTCGATGCGCTGCGCCACGGCCGGGTCGGGGTGGACCTGATCGCGGTGCTCTCGCTGATCGGCACATTGGTGGTGGGCGAGTACGTCGCCGGGGCACTGATCGGTGTCATGCTGGCCTCCGGGCAAGCCCTCGATGCGGCTGCCGAACGCCGCGCCACCAAGGATCTGCGCGCCCTGCTCGAGCATGCCCCGCACACGGCCCGCCGCCGCGTCGGCGACGAGGTGGACGTGGTGCCGCTCGCCGAGGTGGCCCCCGGCGACACCCTGGTCGTCGGTCCGGGCGAGGTGATCCCCGTCGACGGCTGGGTCACCTCCGAACTCGCAGTGCTCGACGAGTCCGTCCTGACCGGCGAGCCGATGCATGTGCAGCGCCGAACCGGGGAGACGGTGCGCAGCGGTGTCGTCAACGCCGGTGGGGCGTTCGAAATCAATACGCGCGCGGCCGCCGACGACAGCACCTACGCCGGCATCGTGCGCCTGGCCCACGAAGCCGCCGCCGAGAGTGCCCCCGTCGTGCGGATCGCCGACCGGGTCGCCGCCTGGTTCCTGCCGTTGTCGCTGGCCGTGGCCGGGCTCGCGTGGCTACTGAGCGGCTCGGCCACCCGCGCCGTCGCCGTACTCGTGGTGGCCACCCCATGCCCGCTGCTTCTCGCGGCGCCCGTCGCGATCGTCTCCGGTCTGTCGCGGGCCTCGCGCCTGGGAGTGGTGATTCGCAGCGGCGGCGCGCTCGAGAACCTCGGGCGGGCGACGACACTGGTGATGGACAAGACCGGCACGCTCACCAGCGGCCGCCCCACCGGCGGGGACATCATCACCGCCCCCGGCGGCGACGCCACCGAACTGCTGCGCCTGGCAGCCTCCGCGGATCGGCTCTCCCCACACGTGCTGGCCGAGGCGATCGTTCAAGAGGCGAAGATGCGCGGGCT
>NZ_JAUZMZ010000241.1:0-5508 GCF_036327435.1 Rhodococcus chondri
CCGTGGATCGCGATGGGCAACTTCTATCACCAGGGTCAGGTGTGCGCGGCGGGCACACGTGTGATCGTGCACGAATCGATCGCCGATCAGGTGATCGAAGGTCTTGTCGAGTTCGCGCGCAGCTCGGTGGTCGGTGATCCGTTCGACGCCGCCAGCACGCAGGGCACGATCGTCAACCGCAAGCAGCTCGACCGCATTCTCGGTTACATCGAGAAGGGCCGCAGCGAAGGTGCTCAGCTGGTCACCGGTGGGTCCCGTGTCGGCGACCGCGGATTCTTCGTCGAGCCCACCGTGTTCCGGGGTACCAACGACCTGACGATCGCCCGTGAGGAGATCTTCGGTCCGGTAGCCACCGTCATCACATTCAAGACGACCGAGGAAGCCGTGCGGCTCGCGAACACCACCAAGTACGGGCTCAACGCGTTCATCTTCAGTCAGAGCTTGTCCACCGTGCACAGCGTCATCCCGCAGCTGCGCGTCGGCACGGTGTGGGTCAACGGGTGGGGCGTACCCGATCCGGCACTACCCTGGGGTGGTCGTGAGGCCAGCGGGATCGGGCGTGAGCTCGGCCGCAGCGGCCTCGAGGCGTTCACCGAGGAGAAGACGGTTCACCTCGGGTATTGACCGAAGGACGGACACTGCACGTGACGACCGATTCTGCAGGCCCGCAGTCCGAGACGACGCAGGCCGCCACTGCCGAGGGGGCGCTCGACCAGATCAGGGTGCTCGAACTGGGCACCCTGATCGCCGGGCCGTTCGCCGGGCGCCTGCTCGGGGACATGGGCGCCGACGTCATCAAGATCGAGGACCCGAAACGCCCCGACCCGCTCCGCACGTGGGGGCAGGGTGAACGGGACGGGCACCGCTTCTTCTGGACCGTGCACGCACGCAACAAGCGCTGCATCACCCTCGACCTGCGAGCTCCCGAGGGACAGGACCTGTTTCGGCGGCTGGTCGCCGAGTCGGACGTCGTCGTCGAGAACTTCCGGCCGGGCACCCTCGAGAAATGGGGTCTCGGTTACGACGTGCTGTGCGAGATCAACCCGGGCATCGTGCTCGCTCGTGTGTCCGGGTACGGCCAGACCGGCCCCAAGGCCGGACATGCCGGATACGCCTCCGTCGCCGAAGCCGAGAGCGGGCTGCGGCACCTGAATGGCTATCCGGGGCAGGCGCCGCCGCGTCTCGCGCTGTCGCTGGGGGATTCGCTCGCCGGCATGTTCGCCGTACAGGGCATCCTCGCGGCGCTGCTCAGCCGAGAACGGACGGGACGGGGGCAGATCGTCGACGTCGCGCTGACCGAGGCGTGCCTCGCCATCCAGGAATCGGTGATCCCCGATTACGACGCCGCCGGCGTGGCCCGGGGCCCGTCCGGCACTCGGCTCGAAGGGATCGCACCGTCCAACCTGTATCGCACGGCCGACGACATGTGGATCGTCATCGCCGCGAACCAGGACACCGTCTTCCGTCGCCTGTGCGGTGCAATGGAACGTCCCGAACTGGCCGGCGATCCCCGGTTCGCCGATCACCTTGCGCGCGGAGTGAACCAGGACGAGCTGGACGACCTGATCGGCGCGTGGGCAGCGAAGTGGCCGCTGGCCGAACTGCTCGAGCACCTGTCCGCGTCCGGTGTCGTGGCGGGCCCGGTCAACACCGTCGCCGAGGTGGTCGCCGATCCACAGTTCCGGGCGCGGAACATGCTCGTCGAACACCACGACGAACGGACCGGAATGGAGGTGCTCGGTCCCGGCGTGGTGCCGGTTCTCGCGGGGACACCGGGCTCGGTGCGTCGGGCCGGTGCGCCGATCGCGGGCTACGACAACGGCGCGGTCTACGGCGGCGTGCTCGGGCTGACCGCGGCCGAGCAGAAGGATCTGCGTGCGCGCGGCGTCATCTGAGTGCTTCGGTGCGCATGGGCCATAGCCATTCGGCTGGTGCCGCACTAATGTAGAACACGTTTCAGTCTTCTACCGAGGAGTGCCGAATGCACACGCCCCTTTGCGACGAACTCGGCATCGAGTTCCCGATCTTCGCGTTCACCCACTGCCGCGACGTCGTTGTCGCCGTCGCCAAGGCCGGCGGCTTCGGAGTCCTCGGCGCCGTCGGGTTCACTCCCGAAGAACTCGAAATCGAGCTGAACTGGATCGATGAGCACATCGGCGACCGTTCTTACGGGGTCGACATCGTGATCCCGAACAAGTACGAGGGCATGGATGCGAACCTGTCCGCCGAAGAACTCACCACGATGCTGCAGTCGATGGTGCCGCAGGAAACCCTCGAGTTCGGCCGCAAGATCCTCACCGACCATGGTGTTCCGTTGCCTGTTGGCGACGATAACGCGTTGCAGCTTCTCGGCTGGACCGAAGCCACGGCCACCCCGCAGGTGGAGGTGGCGCTGCAGCATCCGAAGGTCACGCTCATCGCCAACGCACTCGGTACCCCGCCGGCCGACATGATCGAGCACATCCACAACGCGGGTCGCAAGGTCGCGGCGCTGTGCGGCTCCCCGGGGCAGGCCCGCAAGCATGCCGACGCCGGAGTCGACATCATCATCGCGCAGGGCGGCGAAGGCGGCGGACACTGCGGCGAGGTCGGCTCGATCGTGCTGTGGCCGCAGGTCGTCAAGGAGGTCGCGCCCGTTCCTGTCCTGGCCGCCGGAGGTATCGGCAGCGGCCAGCAGATTGCGGCAGCGCTGGCCTTGGGCGCCCAGGGCGCGTGGACGGGCTCGCAGTGGCTCATGGTCGAAGAAGCCGAGAACACTCCGGTTCAGCAGGAGGCCTATGTCAAGGCCTCCAGCCGTGACACCGTGCGCAGCCGCTCGTTCACCGGCAAGCCGTGCCGGATGCTGCGCAACGACTGGACCGAGGCGTGGGAGCAGGAGGGCAACCCGAAGCCGCTCGGTATGCCGTTGCAGTACATGGTGTCCGGTATGGCTGTCGCCGCGACCCACAAGTACCCGGACGAATCCGTGGACGTCGCCTTCAACCCGGTGGGTCAGGTCGTCGGCCAGTTCTCCAAGGTGGAGAAGACGTCCGTGGTCATCGAGCGGTGGGTGCAGGAGTACCTCGACGCGACGGGAACACTCGAGCGTCTGAACGAGGCCGCGAACGCCTGAGCGGACCTACGGCGAAGACGAGCATGGTTGTCTGCGCTGCGGCAACCATGCTCGTACCCGCCTCCCGTATGCCGACGGGGGCTTGTTCACCTCGGCGGTGTCAGCAGGTCTTCCAGGTCGGCTGCCGCGTATCCGCCGTCGCGGCACAACTGCACCGTGGGGGCGCGCCGTCCCGGGTACTCGATGCACGGCATGTTCCGTGCGCCGCGCACCGCGATCGGGGAGTCGACGGGCAACTTGCAGTACAGATCGGTCGGGGTGGCGGGCACGTCGAGTTCGGTAGGGGAGCGGCGCTGCTCGGGTGGCAGGAAGCCTGTGATGCAGGGCGGCGGATCGTTGTACGAATTCACGAAGTAGGTGTTCTGCGCGGGATTGTCGATGTTGGGTAACCCTGCCGACTGTGTCGACGCCATGATCGAGGGGAACAGCACGAGCATCTGCTCGAGCGACGGCCGGTACACCGCCACCACCTGTTCGACGGTGACGAGATTCGCCAGCAGCAGCGGAATGGTCGGTTCCATCTCCTCGAACAGGGCCTGGACCTGTGTCGCGGCCGGGCCGGCGACCTCGAGCAGGGTGCGTACGTCGGTGTCCGAATCACGTAATCGACCGGTGGTGCCGGCCAGCGCGGCCGCCCACTGCCCGATCGCCGACGACGCGACGACCTGCGTTTCCAGCAGCGGGCCCACCTGATCTATGAGTGTTGCTGTGCTGTCGATGCTTTCGGCCGCGTCGGCGCCGATCGCCGCCGCCGCATCGATCAACGTGCGTAGCGCCGTATCGGATTCCGCTACCGCGGTGTGGGTTTCGTCGAGCAGTACCGCCAGACGTTCCGTGCCGACCGACTGCAGCGTCGCGTCGAGCTGATCCAGTGCCGCACCGATCGGTTCGGGCACCGTCACCCGCTCCTGCGCGACGAGATCCCCGTCTCCCAGGTGCGGGGAACCGTCCCCGCCGGGCAGGAACTCGACGTACTGTTCGCCGATCGCGGACATGCTGCGCACCTGAACGGCGGCGCCCGCCGGCACCGGCACATCCGAATCGAGCGACAGCACGGCCTCGGCGCCGCCGGTCGTCCTGGTGACGGCGGTGACGCGGCCGATCCCGACTCCGCGGTACGTGACGTTCGCCGTCGGATACAGTCCGCCGGCGTCGGGCATGGCGAGCCGTACCTCGTACCGGCCGACCCCGAGCAGTTGCGGCAGCTGCACGAACCCGAGAGCCAGGATCGTCACGGCGACCACCCCGATGGTGAAGAACACGGCCAGGCGCCGCCGCAGTGCCGAGGTGGGGTTCATCGGGGTACCTCCGCGGTGGGTGGGGTCGGCAGCGGCGGGACGAGCAGCGACACCAGGTCCGGGATCGGCCGGCCGGTGCCTGTCAGTGCCCCTTCGAACGGAGTGCCGAGCAGCAGCGCGTTCTCGAGGGTGGGCAACGTCAGGTCGAGAACGACGGTGCCGTTGGCGTAGTCACCGCGCACCGCATTGCGGTACGTGTCGATGGGAAACGGGAACGTGAGCAGGTAGCGCAGTGATTCGGTGAGGGAGTCACCCGCCGCGGCCAGCGACGCGAGCACGGGCTCGAGGTCGCGCAGGTTGGCCGTCAGGTCGTCGCCGCTCGACTGCACGACCTCGGTCGCGACCCTCCCGAACTGTCCGAGCGTATCCGCGGCTCGCGTCAGGTTCTCTTCCTGCGCGGCCAGGACATCCAGCGTGGGCGCGAGCTGATCGGTCGCGGCGGCCAACTGCTCGTTGTGGGCGGCGACCTCGACGGTGAGCGCGTCGAGCGACTCCATGGCACCGATGATCTGTTGCTTCTGGCCGTCGAGTCCGGTCAGGACGGCATCGAGCCTGGTGATCAACGACCGCACCGATTCCTGACGGCCGCCGAGCGCGCTGTTCAGTTCCCGGCTGATCACCTGCGCCTGCGCGAGCCCGCCGCCGCTGAGTACCAGCGCCAGCGACGACAGGGTCTGCTCGGTGGTGGGGAATGCGCCGGCCCGGGCGAGCGGAATGAGGTCGCCGTCGCCGAGCCGGCCTTGCGCGGGTTCGTCGACCGGCGCCGCGAGTTCGACGTGGGCGGACCCGAGCAGACTGGACTGTCCGATCTTCGCGGTCGCGTTCGCGGGCAGCACCGTTCCGGCGTCCAGCATCACCGACACTCGTGCGTGCCCGTCGGCAAGGTGGAGGCCGGAGACCCGGCCCACGGTCACATCTGCGACCCGGACGCGCGAATTGCGGTCGAGGGTGGTCACGTCCGGCATTTCGACGGTGACCTCGTAGGCTCCGTCGCCGTGCCCGCGGGTCCCCGGGAGATCGAGAGAATTCAGTCCTCGGAAGCCGCACCCGCCCGCAACGACCACGACACATGCGAGCGTGCCCACGATTTTCGCGTGT
>NZ_JAUZMZ010000242.1:0-5492 GCF_036327435.1 Rhodococcus chondri
GGGGCTCGTCGACGGCGACCTCGTCGCCGACGGCCTTGAGCCAGCGGGTGACGGTGCCTTCGGTGACGGATTCGCCGAGCGCGGGCATCGTGACGGGGGTGCCTTCGCCGCTGCCACCGGACGGAGCCGGCTCGCTGGGCGCGGGCGCCGCCTCTTCCGACGGAGCCGCGGAGGGCTCGACGGTCTCGGTGGACTCTTCCTCGGCAGGGGCGGGAGCGGGCGCCGACTGCGACGACGAGGCGCCGGCCTCGGAGCCGATCACGGCGAGCTGTCCGCCGACCTCGACGGTGTCGTCTTCCTGAGCGGTGATCTCGGTGAGCACACCGGCGACCGGCGACGGGATCTCCGTGTCGACCTTGTCGGTGGAAACCTCGAGGAGGGGCTCGTCGACGGCGACCTCGTCGCCGACGGCCTTGAGCCAGCGGGTGACGGTGCCTTCGGTGACGGATTCGCCGAGCGCGGGCATCGTGACGGGGGTGCCTTCGCCGCTGCCACCGGACGGAGCGGACTCCGCGGGAGCGGACTCGGCGGCCGGCTCCTGCGCGGCGGGCTCTTCGGCGGCAGGTTCTTCGGCGGCAGGGGCGGGCTGGTCCGAGTCGGGAGATTCGCCGGCGTCGCCGATGACGGCGAGTTCACCACCGATCTCGACCGTGTCGTCTTCCTGGGCGACGATCTTCACCAGCACGCCGGCAGCGGGCGACGGGATCTCGGTATCGACCTTGTCCGTGGAGACTTCGAGCAGGGGCTCGTCGACTTCGACCGTGTCTCCTTCCTGCTTGAGCCATCGCGTGACAGTTCCCTCGGTGACGCTTTCACCAAGCGCTGGCATCTGGACGGAGAAGGTCATGTCTGTTGACTCCTCGACGGTTGTGGTCGTGTGTGTTGAGTTTTGCCGCTCGTGGTCGCAACCATTGTGTGGTCGTTGACCATTGTGCTCGAGGACGGGGCCTCGTGCGGGTACTTCGGGTGTTCGCATGGCCGTACCAGGCGAGGCGTGGCCTGGACCATCCTTGCACTGATCCGATTCCCGCGTTCGACGAGGGGCGTGTCGGCTCACATGCCGACCACCTTGTGCGCCGTCCCACTGCGGGGGTGCACAGCCCGGTGATGCGCCCTCCCGCCGTGACGGGAGGGCGCAGGCCTCAGCCGCGTTCGGCGATGTCTTCGATCACGGTGATCATGGTGCGGACCGGTACGCCGGTACCGCCCTTGCCGACGTAGCCGTACGGGCCACCGGTGTGGAAGGCCGGGCCGGCCACATCGATGTGTGCCCACTGCACATCGTCCGCCACGAACTCCTTCAGGAACATCGCGGCCGCGAGCATGCCGCCCCAGCGATGCGGGGTGACATTCGCCAGATCGGCGACCCGCGAGTCCAGGTCGGAACGCAATTCTTTCGGCATCGGCATGGACCAACCGTTCTCGCCCACCTCCTGCGACAAGGCCGCCACCCGGTCGCGGAACTCGTCCGTGCCCATCACGCCGGGGGTGCGTGTGCCGAGCGCCACCATCTGTGCGCCCGTCAGGGTCGCGGTATCGATGAGGTAGTCGGGGTTGTCCTCGCAGGCGCGCACGATGGCGTCGGCCAGGATCAGCCGTCCCTCGGCGTCGGTGTTGATGACCTCGACGGTCGTGCCGCCGTACTGGGTGAGCACGTCGCCGGGACGCTGCGCGGTCGACGACGGCATGTTCTCGGCCATCGGCACTGTGGCGATCACATCCGCCGCGACACCCAGTTTCGCGGCCAGCACCACCGTCGCCACCACGGCGGCGGCACCGGCCATGTCGGACGTCATCGCCTCCATACCCGCTGCCGGCTTGATGGAGATACCGCCGGTGTCGAAGGTGACGCCCTTCCCGACAAGCGCGACCTTCGGCGCCTTGCGCTTCTTCGCCGAGTATGTCAGGCGCACGAGGCGCGGCGGCCGAGACGAGCCCTTACCGACACCGACGATCCCGCCGAATCCCTGCTTCTCGAGCGCCTTCTCGTCGAGTACCTCGACGTCGAGTCCCGCGGCCTTGCCGAGGGCCCGGGCCCGCTCGGCGAACTCCGCCGGATAAAGGTGACTCGGCGGGGTGTTCACGAACTCCCGTGCGGTGGCCACGGCCTCCGCGATCGCCACCGACCGGGCCAGACTCGCCTTGGTGTCGCGGGCACGCGGAGACGTGGTGAGCAGCTCGATCCGTGACGGCGGCTGCGCGTCGTCGCCGGGCGCAGACTTCTCGGAGCGAAACTCGGTGAACGTGTACGCACCGAGCGCGAACCCCTCCGCCGCGGCACCGAGGTCGACGGCCGAGAGCGTGGTCGCCACGACCTCCACCCCGGTCAGGGCGCGGGCCGCGGCTCCGGCCGAGCGGCGCACCTGCTCGGCGTCGACCTTGTCCGCAGCGCCGAGACCCACCGCGAGCACGCTCGTCACGGGCAGAGACTCCGGTGCCGGCACCCGGGTCAGTTCCTCACCTTTGCCGGTCGCGCCCACAACCTGCAACGCGTCGAGCACGGCGCCGAGGGCGGACTCGTCGATCAGACCGTCGCCGAGCAGAATTTCGGGGTTTCCGTCGCTGGATGTCAGTCCGATCACCAGTACCTCGGCTCGCTTGGATACCGATCCGGCGAGGTCGAGTTCGGGAAGGGCGGGGATGGGTGCACTCACAGGCAACTCCTATGCAGCAGGGGTGATCGTTCCGATGCTAATGATCGCGGGAGGCGGTGTCGGTCCGGTGGGCCGCCACCGAGGCGTGGGATAGCGTTTGGCGCATGAGCGAGCAGGAACTGCAGCAGGGGCCGATCCACGCCGTCCATGTCGAACTGGAGGCGACCTTCGCACCCTTCGGCGGGTGGGAGATGCCCGTCTCCTACGCCGGCACCGTGGTCGAACACACCGCCGTGCGAGAAGGCGTCGGCCTGTTCGACGTCAGCCACCTGGGTAAGGCACTGGTCTCGGGACCGGGGGCGGCGGAGTTCGTGAACTCGGCGCTGACCAACGACCTGGCCAAGATCGGACCCGGTCGCGCCCAGTACACGTTGTGCTGCACCGAGTCCGGCGGTGTTGTCGACGACCTGATCGTCTACTACGTCTCGGACGACGAATTGTTCCTCGTGCCCAACGCCGCGAACACCGGAGCCGTCGTGGAGGCACTCGTCGCGGCCGCCCCCGACGGCGTCACCGTGACGAATCAGCACCGCGACTACGCGGTCTTCGCGGTGCAGGGGCCGAAGTCGTCCGACGTGCTCGCCGGCCTCGGCCTGCCCACGGACATCGCATACATGGCGTTCGTGGATGCCGAGTGGAACGGTGTGCCGGTGCGGGTGTGCCGCAGCGGCTATACCGGCGAACGCGGCTTCGAGGTGCTGCCCCGCTGGGACGACGCCGAAGCGTTGTTCCGGGCACTCGTGTCGGCGGTGCGCGCGGCGGACGGGCAGGTCGCCGGGCTCGGCGCCCGCGACACGCTGCGGACCGAAATGGGTTATCCGCTGCACGGTCACGAGCTGTCGCTTGCGATCTCACCGGTCCAGGCGCGGTGCGGCTGGGCCGTGGGCTGGAAGAAGCCCCGGTTCTGGGGTCGCGATGCGCTGCTCGCGGAGAAGGAAGCCGGTCCGGTGCGACGGTTGTGGGGAATCAAGGCCCTCGACCGGGGCGTGCTGCGGCAGGGCCAGACGGTCCTGAAGGACGACGCGACGATCGGGGAGACGTCGTCGGGCACCTTCTCGCCGACACGGAAGGTGGGAATTGCGCTCGCGCTGCTGGATACAGCGTCCGGTGTGGCGGCCGGTGACGAGGTGACCGTCGACGTGCGCGGTCGTTCGTTGCGCGCCGAGGTGGTCGCCCCGCCGTTCGTAGAGGACCACACCAAGTAGGCGCCGATCGACGATTCGTTAGGATCGTCTGTCATGACAGGTGTCCTCGACTTCGCCCGCGTTCAGCATCCTTCCCCGAGCTCTGCGGAGCGGCGCCAGGAAATTTTGTCGAACCCGGGCTTCGGCCAGTACTTCACCGACCACATGGTGTCGATCACCTACACCGACGGTGTCGGATGGCACGACGCGAAGGTCGAACCGTACAGCCCGATCCAGCTCGACCCGGCGGCGATGGTTCTGCACTACGGGCAGGCCATCTTCGAGGGACTGAAGGCGTACCGGCAGGCGGACGGCAGCATCTCCTCGTTCCGCGTGAACGCCAACGCGGCGCGCATGAATCGGTCGGCGGAGCGCATCGCGATGCCGCACCTACCCGAGGAATTGTTCCTCCGTTCGATCACCGAACTGCTCGACGTGGATCACGAATGGGTTCCCACCGCGGGAGGCGAGGACTCGCTGTACCTGCGCCCGTTCATGTTCGCGACCGAGGCGGCACTCGGGGTGCGGCCCGCGAAGGAATACAAGTATCTGCTCATCGCTTCCCCGGCGGGCGCCTACTTCCCGCGCGGCGTCAAGCCGGTCAGCGTGTGGCTCTCCCGCGAATACGTGCGGGCCGCACCGGGCGGTACCGGCGCGGCGAAGTTCGCGGGCAACTACGCGGCGTCGCTCGTCGCGCAGGCGCATGCGTCCGAGCAGGGCTGCGACCAGGTGGTGTGGCTCGACGCGATCGAACGCAAGTATGTCGAGGAAATGGGCGGCATGAACCTGTACTTCGTGTACGGGTCCGGTGCCGACGCCCGGCTGGTGACGCCGGAACTGTCCGGGTCGCTGCTGCCCGGCATCACCCGCGATTCGTTGCTGACCCTGGCCAAGGACTCCGGTCTGCCCGTCGTCGAACAGCGCATCAGCACCGACGAGTGGCGCGACAAGGCCGCGAGCGGTGAGATCACCGAGGTGTTCGCGTGCGGCACCGCCGCGGTGATCACCCCGGTGGGCAGTGTCAAGGACAAGGACGGCGAGTTCACCATCGCCGACGGCGAACCGGGCCCGGTGACGATGGCTCTGCGCGACACGCTGACCGGGATCCAGCGCGGTACCTTCGCCGACGCCCACGGCTGGATGAGCATCCTGCGTCCCTGACGCGGAAGCGGGGGGCCGCCTGAGCGTTACAGTGCGCAGGCGGCCACCACCGCGACGAGGGCGACGGACCCTTCGAGCGCGGCTCCGAGCACGTCGCCGTTGAGGCCTCCGAACCGTGCCACGCAGTGGCGTACGAACAACACCGACAGCGCCAGCGCGGCGAGCACGGCGGCCGGGCCGAGCCACGGCAGCGCCGGCGAGACCAGCGCCGACGCCGCGGTCGCGGCGACGGCCCATCCCACGAGTACGACCGGTCGCACACTGCCGGCGACCAGCGTTCCGAAGCTGCTCCCTGCCGCGGGTGGGACCCCGTGACGGCAGGCGAGCACCACTGCGACGCGTCCGACCGCAACGGCCGTCACAATGGCGATCCATGCGCGCGCTTCGGCGAGTTCGCCCAGCGCGAGGGCCTGGACCCCGAGCACGACGATCAGGGCGACGACACCGAACGGGCCCGCGCCGCCGGAATGCATGACCTCGCGGGCTCGCTCCG
>NZ_JAUZMZ010000243.1:0-5443 GCF_036327435.1 Rhodococcus chondri
ACGCGAAGGTCGAACCGGACAGCCCGAGCCAGCTCGACCCGGCGGCCCGTAGCAGCCGAGTCCGTCGGCGGTGTCGCTGAGTCCGTCGACGTGCATGCCGCGAGTGGCGACCGCGAGAAAACCCACACAGATCAGACCGGCGAGCGGGGGAGCGGCCCCGACGGCGATCAGACCCCACGACACTGCCGCCGCGCCGGCGCCGAGCAGAAGACCGGCGACGGGAGCAGCGGTGATGGCCCGGCCTGCGGCGGCGCGGTCGATGTGCTCGGGTCCGCGTACCGGCAGCACCGTCAACCACGACAGGGCGAGTTCGATGCCGTCCAGCGGCCTGCGGATCATCAGTCGACGGATGCGGGAGCCGAGGTGTCGGCGCCCCGGGTGCTCACGCCGGCTTCCGAGAAGGTCGCCATGTGCGCGAGGATGCCGACCGCGCCCTGCAGCACGGGTAGCGCCGCAACCGCTCCGGAACCTTCGCCCAGTCGCATCCCGAGTTCGACGATGGGTTCGAGCCGGAGGTGACGCAGCGCGATCGTGTGCGCGGGTTCGGCCGACCGATGCCCGGCCACCCACCAGTGGCGCGCTCCCGGGGCCATTTCCTCGGCGACCAGCGCGGCAGCCGTGACAACGACGCCGTCGAGGAGCACGGGTGTGCGTCGCACCGCTGCCTGCGCGAGATAGCCGGCCATCGCGGCGAAGTCGGCGCCGCTCGCGGTGCGCAGCAGCGCCACGGGATTCTTCGCATGCGGACGGGCACGGCGCATCGCGTCGCGGATCGCAGTGACCTTGCGCATCCAGCCCGCATCGTCGACACCGGTGCCCCGGCCGACCGCCGCGACGGGTTCGGTGGCTGTCAGTGTCGCGATGAGGACGGTGGCGGGTGTGGTGTTGCCGATGCCCATGTCGCCCGCGATCAGCAGATCGGCGCCCTCGTCGACCTCCCGGTCTGCGATGGCGCGGCCCGCCGCGATCGCACGGGCCGTCTCCTCGTCCGTGAGTGCGTCTTCGCGGTCGATGCAGCCGCTGGAGCGACGGATCTTGTAGTGCGAGATCTCCGGGTGGGTGTCGCTGTCGACGGCAATATCGACGATACGGACCCCGGCGCCGGCAATGTTCGCGAGCACGTTGACGGCGGCGCCGCCGGTCCGGATGTTGGCGACCATCTGCGCGGTGACCTCGGGCGGGTAGGCGGAGACGCCGCCGCGTGCGATTCCGTGGTCGCCGGCGAACACGACGACGCGCGGTCGCCGGAACGGATGCGGTGGTACTTCACCCTGGCATGCGGACACCCAGCAGCCGAGTTCTTCGAGCCTGCCGAGGGATCCGGCGGGTTTGGTGAGGTCGCGCTGGCGTTCCTCGGCGACGAGGCGAACTTCCCGGTCGGGCGCGATCACCGGGGGAAACTCCGTGTCGGACGGGAACTCCGGATCGCGGGTCACTGGGCACCTCTCAGCTGGGGAATCACGGCTAGACGTTATCAATCCCGACTGATGGCAGAAATGGGTCGAAAAGTGTCGTTTCTGCCACTGTCGGCCGCGAAGCCCGCACGCGAAGAATCGAGCTCATGATCGAACTCCTCGTGAGCGTGGTCGCCATGGTCGTGCTTACCGGAACGCTCGAGCTCCTACGGCGCCGTAATCCGGCGGACGCTCGATGGTTGCACCGACTCGGGCTGCGCTACAACCACTTCCGACCCGACGAGCCGGCACTGCCGCCCCCCGGGGTAGCAGCGGGCAGCGGAACGGAGGTCAGACCGCTTCGCCGGGCTTCACCCGCGGCAGCGGCGCCCGCAACTTGCGAATCTGCGAGGCGCGAACGAACGCGTACCAGCCGAGACCGAAGCCGCCGTCCGTCGAATCGGGGAACCGTGCGCGCGCCTTCTTGTTGACGAGCCGTCCGAGGTAGATGCCCTCGATGACCATCAGCAACATCATCACGAACATCGCCAGCGTGACGTACTGCTGGATCACCGGCCCCAGGAACATCGTCATGATCAGGACCAGCGCGAGTGGCATGAACAGGCCCACCAGGTTGCGGCGGCTGTCGACGAGATCGCGCACATAGGCGCGCACGGGCCCGCGGTCGCGGGGGAGGAGGAACTTCTCCTCACCGGCAAGCATGCGATTACGGCGCTCGGATGCTGTGGCCCGGCGCTCCGCGGACTCGGCCTTGCGCTCGTCCTTCGACTTCGATTTGCGTGCCGCTTTCCGGCGGGCGCGTGCTTCCTTCGCCGTCATCGGCGCAGGTGCGACCGGGCCGCGTCGGCGCCCCTCGGCCTCACGGCGCGACGGCGTCGGACGGCCCTTGCCCGCGGTCGATTTCCGAACGGACTCCGATACGTCCTGCTCGGGCGTGGCCTCGGGCATGGAAGAATCCTTCTTGTCGAACTCGTCGGAACCGCCGCGGCGTAGCAACTTCACCCTTCCAGGCTATGGGATGTTCGCCCGAACGGAAAAACCGACCGTCCATATCATGGCTGTGAGCGACACGTCCATGAGGAATAGATCCCGGCGCGGTACCGTTGAGACATCCGAGATTTGTTCGAACTACAGGAGCGCCCATGACTGTGCAGCACGAGACCGCCACTCACGGCGTCATCATGACCGAGACCGCCTCCGCCAAGGCGAAGGCTCTGCTCGATCAGGAGGGCCGCGACGACCTCGCACTGCGGATTGCGGTGCAACCGGGTGGCTGCGCCGGCCTCCGTTACCAGCTGTTCTTCGACGACCGGTCGCTCGACGGAGACCTGATCGCCGAGTTCGGTGGCGTCAAGCTCGCCGTCGACCGCATGAGCGCTCCCTACGTCGAGGGCGCGTCCATCGACTTCGTCGACACGATCGAGAAGCAGGGCTTCACGATCGACAACCCGCAGGCCACCGGTTCCTGCGCCTGCGGCGACTCGTTCAACTGACGCCGACAACGAAACAGGCGGTAGGGCCCCGGCACGACACCGTGCCGGGGCCCTCCCGTTTCTGACGGGTACCGTGAGAACGCTCCGGTCACCGACCGCGAACGCCGTTCCGAACCAGCCTCCACCGAAAGGTCCAAGCCACGTGAGCATCGCCGTGACCGGCTCCATCGCCACCGACCACCTCATGCGATTCCCCGGGCGATTCGCCGAGCAGCTCCTCGCGGATCAGCTCAACCACATTTCGCTGAGTTTCCTCGTCGACGATCTCGTCGTCCGCCGCGGCGGTGTGGGCGGCAACATCGCGTTTGCGATGGGTGTCCTCGGAGGCGCGCCGGTGCTGGTGGGCGCAGTCGGCGCCGACTTCGCGGAGTACCGCAGCTGGCTCGAGAGCAACGGCGTGAACTGCGACTCGGTACACATCTCCACCACCGCGCATACCGCGCGGTTCGTCTGCACCACCGACGAGGACATGGCTCAGATCGCGTCGTTCTACCCGGGTGCGATGTCCGAGGCCCGCGAGATCTCGATCGCCGACGTCGTCTCCCGGCACGGCGTCGAGCTGGTGCTCATCGGCGCAAACGATCCCGACGCGATGATCCGCCATACCGACGAGTGCCGTCGTCTCGGCGTGCCGTTCGTAGCAGATCCGTCCCAGCAGCTGGCCCGTCTGGGTGGTTCGGAGGCGGCGCGCCTCATCGACGGCGCCGAGTACCTGTTCACGAACGAGTACGAGTGGGGCCTGCTCCTGCAGAAAACCGGACTGACCGAGGACGAGGTGCGCGCGAAGGTCGGTATGCGCATCACCACGCTCGGCGGGAACGGCGCGGAGATCGTCGACGCCGACGGCAACTGGGTGCGCGTAGGAGTGGTGCCCGAGCGCGCGAAGGTCGACCCGACGGGTGTCGGCGACGCGTTCCGGGCCGGCTTCCTGTTGGGGCACCGCTCCGGACTGAGCGTCGAGCGGGCCGCGCAGCTCGGATCCCTCGTCGCCGTCCACGTGCTCGAGACCACCGGAACCCAGGAGTGGACCTTCGACCGGGCCGACGCACTCAAGCGGCTCACCGACGCGTACGGGAACCGGGCCGCGGAGGAAATCGCCGCAATCCTGTAGTACCGCAGTCCTGTAATACCTGGCTGCCCTGTAGTACCTGGCAGCACCGTACGGCCACCCGGGACCTTCGAACGTCCCGGGTGGCCGTCGGGCCGTCTACACCTCGACGGGGTAGGCCGGTTCCTGAATCTGCGGGACAATGCGCTTCTCGACGAAGATGCCGTGCCAGATCATGAACACCAGCAATGTCCACAGCCGGCGGCTGTGGTCGAGCGGGCCCTCGCGATGTTCGTGGAGCATCTTCGCGACCGCGGCCTTGTCCAGCAGATGATCGGTTTCCGACTCGGCAATCACCTGCTGGGCCCAGTCGAACAGTTCCGTGCCCTTCAGCCAGTGTCGGAGCGGTACCGGGAAGCCCAGCTTCGCGCGATGCAGCACGTGCGGGGGCACGATGCCCTCGAGCGCCTGCCGCAACGCGTACTTGGTCGTCGCCGGTGGCGCCCCCTTGCCTCGCCCGGAGGTGAGCTTCTGCTCCAGTGGCACCTGCGACGCCACCCGGAACACCTCGGAATCGAGGAACGGCACCCGCAGCTCGAGCGAATTCGCCATCGTCATCTTGTCGGCCTTGACGAGGATGTCGCCGCGCAGCCACGTGAACAGGTCCAGGTGCTGCATACGCGCCACCGGATCCCAGCCCTCGGAACGGGCATAGATCGGTGCGGTGACGTCCTGGTGCGTCCACTCGGGACGGAAATCGCGCAGGACCGACCGCAGCTGCGCGTCGTTGAAGCTGCGCGCGTTGCCGTAGTAACGCTCCTCGAGAGTCAGAGAGCCCCGGTTGAGCAGGCTCTTGCCCCGGGTCCCCTCCGGGATCCGTTCGGAGAGCGCGCCCGCTGCGCGCCGCAGCGCCGGCGGCAGGAACTCGAACGGCTTCAGCGACAGCGGCTCACGATAGATCGTGTAGCCGCCGAACAGTTCGTCGGCGCCTTCGCCGGACAGCACGACCTTGACGTGCTTGCGGGCTTCCTTGGCGATGAACCACAACGGCACGAGCGCAGGATCGGCGACCGGGTCGTCGAGATACCACACGATCTCGGGGATCGCTGCCGCGAACTCGGCGGGCGAAACGACCCGCACGACGTGCTTCGCGCCGATCGCCGCGGCCGACTCCGCCGCGACGTCCACCTCCGAATAGCCTTCGCGCTCGAAGCCTGCGGTGAAGGTGATGAGCTTGGGGTTGTGCCGCATCGCGAGCGCCGCGATTGCGGTCGAGTCGATACCGCCCGACAGGAACGAACCGACGGTGACGTCGGCGCGCATGTGCTTGGCGACCGAATCCTCGAGCGCCTCGGCGATCTCCCGGTACCGGTCCTGTTCCCGGCCGACCGCGAACGGGCGCACGGGGAACGTCGGTTCGAAGTACCGGGTCACCTCCGGTTCGGCGCCCGGCCGCACCCGGGCGTAGCAGCCCGACTCGACACGCC
>NZ_JAUZMZ010000244.1:0-5417 GCF_036327435.1 Rhodococcus chondri
TCGCGGTACCTGGTCGGCTGCGACGGTGGACGCAGCACGGTGCGCAAGCTGCTCGGTGTCGGCTTCCCCGGTGAATCTGCGACGATCTGCAGCCCCGCCGATTCGACGAGGCGTGTGAGCTCGTCGAGGTCGCCGCAGACGAAGTAGGTGCTCAGCAGCGACAGGGCCTCGTCACCGGCGTGACGGGCGGCCATCTCGACGAACGGCGCGAACGCCGGTTGCGTGGCGAGGGCGCCCGGAACCGAGACCGCGACCGTGCCACCGGGAGCGACGGCGCGCGCCATTTCGCGGAGCGCGCGGTGCCGATCGGGGAAGAACATCAAGGCCATCTGACAGAGGACCGCATCGAACGACTCGTCCTGCACCGGGAGCGCGTCGGCGCTACCCCGGCGGAAGTCGAGGTCCGGGCGGACGCGGCGGGCCACGGTCAGCATCGCGTCGTTGAGGTCCACACCGACGATCCTGCCGTCGGGTGCGACCAGTTCTGCGGCGGTGCGGGCGACGATCCCGGTCCCGCAGCCGACATCGAGCACCCTCTGCCCTGGCGCGATCCCGGCGGCGGCGCAGAGGATCGGTGCCCACTGGGCGAAAAACGCGGGGACGAAGGACGATTCGTAGGACTCGGCAGTGTCGAGGGGAATCCGGAACGATTCGGATGCGGTCATGCCCCCAGCCTGCGGTCGCGGGGCGCGGCGCGCATCGGGCAACCGACCCATTTCGGTGGCCGCGCTCGGGTGTCCCGGTCGGATCGACTTGTCAGAGCAGATCACTTCCGCGACGCGGGCCGAGCACCGTGGCCACATAGGCGGCGGCCTCGGCGCGGTTGCGCAGGTCGAGCTTGGCCAGGATGCTGCTCACGTGATGGGACGCCGTCTTGCGGCTCACGAACAAGCGCGCGGCGATCTCCGGGTTCGACAAACCCGCCCCGATCAGTCGCAGCACCTCCTTCTCCCGCACCGTGAGCAGCCCCGGCTTTCCGGTCCTGGCCCGGCAGCGAACCCCCAGCGATCGCAGGACCGCCGCGGCACGGTCGGCTTCGCGTGCGGCGCCGAGCGTTTCGAACGTGGCGAGGGCGCGCCGCAGGTGGTCGACGGCGACCTCGGGTCGACGGTCCGCGAGCACGCGGCCGAGCTCGACCCTGGTGCGGGCCGACTCGAACGGCAATTCCAGTCGTGACCAGGCGCGCAGGGCCGCTTCCAGGTCGGCAGCCGCGGCGGCGCCATGTCCGCGGGCCGCGGCGACGCGCCCCGCGGCCCCGGCGGCGACGGCGGTCGACCGGTCGTTGTCGGTGCGCGCGGCGATTTCGGTCAGACGACGCGCCGCGGCAGCGCTCTTCCCGAGGTCTCCGACGGTCAGGTACGCGTCGACGAGGAGGTCGAGAGCGGTGGTCAGATGCGTGCGGTGCTGTTCGAGGGGGCGCAGCTGCGGTTCGAGAGTGCGGCCCGCACCGTGTGCATCGCCGCGGGCCAGCAGCAGCGCCGCGAGCGACAGCGCCTGTTCACCCCGGGCCTCGACCCCGACGCCGAGGTCGTCCAGTAGGTGCCCGGCCTCCTCGAGACGGCCTTGACGAATACGCAGCTCCGCCAGGCGTGTCGACGCCCGGGTGTGCAGGGCCGGATATGTGTGAGCGGTGAGCTGCACACCTGCACACAGTTCGCGGTCGGCGTCGTCCCACCGTCCGGTGGCGGCGAGCACGCTCCCGTAGAGGATGCGGCACTCGGCGTAGAGAAACGGGCACCCGTAGGTGCGCACGAAATCGTCGGCGACCCGGCACCACTGCGCGGCCCGCTCGACGTCGTCGGTCAGTTCACAGGCATTGAGCATGTCGCAGCACGTGTAGACGACCGTGTCGAGAGTCGAACGGTCACCGGCCAATGCGGCGGCCATGGCCTCGTCGATCAACGCGAACCCGGGTCCGGCCTCACCTTTGCCGACCAGCACCAAGCCCAGCTGGGACAGTGCGACGAGCTCGAGGTCGGCGTCGCCGGCCGACCGTGCCACGTCGAGCGCCTTCGACGACAGCGCTTCGGCGGTATCCAGGTCGGGAAGCCGGTAGGCGCGGGCAACCCACACCCATCCGTGCAACGATCCGGGGTCGAGGCCCGCCAGCATCCGCTCGGCCCGGGCGATCCAGCCGTTGGCCGCCGCGAAATTGGCGAAGTTCGCCTTGTACGTGATGGCCAGCCACACCGCACATCGAGCCGCGGCGGTCTCGGCTCCGGACCGGCGGAACAATGTGTAGGCGCGGGTGCATCGGTCCACGGACTCGCGGTTGCTGCCGAGCCACCACAACGCGATCGCCGACCCGAAATACGCCGCGCCCGTCTCCTCGTCCGCGAGCGCCTGCTCGTAGGAGGACCGCGCGTCACCCCAGCGGCCCTCCGCGAGGGCTGCGTCGGCGCGGGAGAGCAGCTCCTCACGGACCACACACCCATTCTGCCGCTGCCCGCGCGGCGGTGCAGCGGGTACGACGCGTCGACCAGCGGTGTCAGTGCCGCCGCGGCGGCCGTCGTCAGAAGTTGGTCAGGTCCGGAAAGTGCAGCACCTGTCCGACCGAGATCGTGTCCGGGTCGGGGATGTGGTTGGCAGCCGCGATGATCGAGAACGCGTCGGCGTTACCGTAGTGCAGCTGCGCGAGGCCGCGCAGGGTGTCGCCGGGGGCGACGGTGTGTCGACGGTTGAGCCCGGGGCGGATCAGAACCCGCCCCACGTCGAGGTGGTCGGGGTCGGTGATGTGATTCGGGTACGAGATGACCGGGCAGAGGCTCGCGTCGCCGTACCACCGGCGCGCCAGTTCCGACAGTGTCTCGCCCGCGACCACGGTGTGGTGCCCGACGTTCCCGAGTTCGGGAATCAACAGCGAGCGGCCGGCCTCGATGACGCTCGGATCGGCGATGTGGTTGGCGGCCGCGATCACCGGAAACAGGGTCGCGTCGCCGTAGAAGACCTGCGCCAGCTTCGACAGCGTGTCGCCGTGGGCGGCGGTGTACCGCCGGGTGATGTAGGGAACGAGTAGTTCCTGACCGACCGTGATCACGTCGGGATCGGCAATGTGGTTGGCGACCGCGATCACCGGAAACAGGGTCGCGTCGCCGTAGAACGCCTGTGCCAGCTTCGACAGCGTGTCGCCCGCGACGACCTCGTATTCGGTGACCATGGCAGTTCCTCGGCTCTTGTCGGTGCGGCGTTTCGGATGGACTCGCCAAGGACCATGGTGCGCACCCGGGCCCGAATGGATACGAGTAGTCCACTACCCGATTCGACGCCGATCGCCTGGATGGGTGATCCCATCGCGGCACCGGTCCTCTCGTGCCGAGGAATTCGGGGTTAAGGCGAAGGTGTCAGTTCGAAGACCGGATGGTGGGCGGCTTCCGCGGTGAACCGCTCGACCGGGTCGTTTCGGTCGGCCTGGAAGTAGCGGCGGGTCGCACCGGCCAGCGCGATGTAGCGCTGCAGTACGGGTCCGGCCTCTTCCGCAGGCACTTCGCGGATCGCGTATGTGCGGGTGTCACGGCGACGGTGGAGGGTCACCTTGCCTGCGGCCCGGGCGTTTTGCACCCATCCCACCGGGCCGTACGGTGCGACCAGCCAACGTTTTTCGTCCAGGTCGATCACCACCACGGGGTTACGGCGGATCTTGCCCGTGCGCCGCCCGCGCGTGGTCAGCAGGTAGGAATGCGGTATCACCCCCGCGCGCGTGAGCGCGCTCATCACGACGTTCTCGATGTGCCGCCCACGACTCGGCCGGTACACCCGCTCCGGACGAAACGCGTTGTCAGCCATGGTCGGCACCGGTACCGGTCACGAATTCAGGCTCTCCCCGAGGTCGGCGCAAGACCGTTGTCGACGTCATCGCTGCGCGCCGCGCTCGGTGGGCGCGGCCGGGTCGACGGGACGGGCGGCTCGCAACTGCTCGACGATGACGGTTCGCGCCGCACGACCCTCGGGGGTCGGGGTGAGCGGGTAGACGTGCAGCAGGCCGGGCCCCTCGTGGTAGTCGACGTCGACACCGGCGGCGGTGGCCTTGTCGACGAGAAGCCGCGTGTCGGGATGGATGATGTCGCGGGTGCCGGCGAAGAGGGTCAGCGGCCCGAGACCCTGCAGGTCGGCGAAGAGGGGGCTCACCCGTGGGTCGTCGAGGGCGAGGTCGGCCCGCCAATGGTCGATGAACACGCGGGTGCCCTCCCGGCCGAGCCAGGGATCGGTGGGCTGCACCAGGTCGATCTCCGGATTGGTGAGGGACAGATCGAGGGCGGGCGAGATGAGCACGGTTCTCGGCACCGTCAAGCGGTGCTCGTCGCGCAGCACGATCGCCGCCGACAGCGCGATCTGCCCGCCGGCGGAGTCCCCCGCGAGGCAGGTGCTGCCGTACCGGTCGTTGCCGGCCCTGACCAGATCCGCGACCCCGGAGACGACGTGTTCGGCGGTCCCGCGCGGCACCAGTGGATAGATGGGCACCGTGACGGTGGTGCTCGCTTCGGCGGCGATCTGGGCGGCGAGATGCCAATGCTGCGAAACGATTTCGTTGACCCATCCCCCACCGTGCACGTACAGGACGCTGCCCTGCGGTTCCGCGGCGGTGGGTGCGAGGGTGTAGATCGGCCAACCGTAGCTGTGCTCGACGGTGACCGTCACGTCGCGCCGCAGGCGTCGTGGCGGGCCGTACGGGCGGGGCCGCAGGCTCGATGCCACGATGTGCTCGGCCGCTACGGTCGGGTGCACGTACTTTCGGTTGCGGCGAATGGCGCGCATGACCCCGGGAAGCAGACGACTGGGCAGACTGGGCAACGCGTCCTCCTGGATCCGATTCTCCCCTGGTGCGATCCCCCACTCTAGGTCGCCCGCGCGCCGGTCGGACCTCGTTGGCGAGACGAATACCGGGCGTGGCCACGGGTCGCGCCCCACATCCTGCCCCGATCGGCCGACAGACATCCGCGAACCGGATGCACGATCGGTCCCGATTCCAACCGCTGACCGTTGACCGTTGACCACTCTATGCTGGCGTGGTGTTCCTTCTCTTCGGCTTCGGCACCAAGCGACAACACCTCGGCCCAGGGCAGACCCGAACGTGTCCGCGCTGCCACAACACGACACAGTGGGCACGGATGCGGGACTTCAAGCAGTTCACATTGTTCTTCGTCCCGATCGCGCGCTGGAACCGCCGGCAGCTGGAAGAGTGCGGCATCTGCGGCACCGCGGTCGAGGTCTGAGCCTCTCGTTCGGCGACAGAGCATTGTCCGTAGCCGAGCGGAAGCAGCAGTCCCTCGGTGCCGATCCGGCGTGCGCGGATCGTCCTAGGAGCGTGGGTCTGAATTAGCGATTCGGGCTCGGCACCGCCAGATTGGTTCGGCTGTTTGAGGTCGATCCGACAACCGGGTGTTCGGCCTTCGGAATGGTCGGGTGTGACACCTGGCCGG
>NZ_JAUZMZ010000245.1:0-5356 GCF_036327435.1 Rhodococcus chondri
TTTTTGGTGCGACCGTCGATTTTTTCGATGGTTGTGTGCTGGTCATCGCCTTCTTCCGTCGGTGGTGGCCAGTGTTTTTTTGCTAGTTTGAGTTTTTTTGCTAGTGATTCGGCTCTTTTGTCTATGACTGATTTGCTCTTCGGGGCGATCGAGAGTCTTTTACGGAGAGTTTGATCCTGGCTCAGGACGAACGCTGGCGGCGTGCTTAACACATGCAAGTCGAACGATGATGCCCAGCTTGCTGGGTGGATTAGTGGCGAACGGGTGAGTAACACGTGGGTGATCTGCCCTGCACTTCGGGATAAGCCTGGGAAACCGGGTCTAATACCGGATATGACCTCGGGATGCATGTCCTGGGGTTGAAAGTTTTTCGGTGCAGGATGAGCCCGCGGCCTATCAGCTTGTTGGTGGGGTAATGGCCTACCAAGGCGACGACGGGTAGCCGGCCTGAGAGGGCGACCGGCCACACTGGGACTGAGACACGGCCCAGACTCCTACGGGAGGCAGCAGTGGGGAATATTGCACAATGGGCGCAAGCCTGATGCAGCGACGCCGCGTGAGGGATGACGGCCTTCGGGTTGTAAACCTCTTTCACCAGGGACGAAGCGCAAGTGACGGTACCTGGAGAAGAAGCACCGGCCAACTACGTGCCAGCAGCCGCGGTAATACGTAGGGTGCGAGCGTTGTCCGGAATTACTGGGCGTAAAGAGCTCGTAGGCGGTTTGTCGCGTCGTCTGTGAAATCCCGCAGCTCAACTGCGGGCTTGCAGGCGATACGGGCAGACTTGAGTACTGCAGGGGAGACTGGAATTCCTGGTGTAGCGGTGAAATGCGCAGATATCAGGAGGAACACCGGTGGCGAAGGCGGGTCTCTGGGCAGTAACTGACGCTGAGGAGCGAAAGCGTGGGTAGCGAACAGGATTAGATACCCTGGTAGTCCACGCCGTAAACGGTGGGCGCTAGGTGTGGGTTTCCTTCCACGGGATCCGTGCCGTAGCTAACGCATTAAGCGCCCCGCCTGGGGAGTACGGCCGCAAGGCTAAAACTCAAAGGAATTGACGGGGGCCCGCACAAGCGGCGGAGCATGTGGATTAATTCGATGCAACGCGAAGAACCTTACCTGGGTTTGACATATACCGGACGACCGCAGAGATGCGGTGTCCCTTGTGGCCGGTATACAGGTGGTGCATGGCTGTCGTCAGCTCGTGTCGTGAGATGTTGGGTTAAGTCCCGCAACGAGCGCAACCCTTGTCCTGTGTTGCCAGCAAGTGATGTTGGGGACTCGCAGGAGACTGCCGGGGTCAACTCGGAGGAAGGTGGGGACGACGTCAAGTCATCATGCCCCTTATGTCCAGGGCTTCACACATGCTACAATGGCTGGTACAGAGGGCTGCGATACCGTGAGGTGGAGCGAATCCCTTAAAGCCGGTCTCAGTTCGGATCGGGGTCTGCAACTCGACCCCGTGAAGTCGGAGTCGCTAGTAATCGCAGATCAGCAACGCTGCGGTGAATACGTTCCCGGGCCTTGTACACACCGCCCGTCACGTCATGAAAGTCGGTAACACCCGAAGCCGGTGGCCTAACCCCTTGTGGGAGGGAGCCGTCGAAGGTGGGATCGGCGATTGGGACGAAGTCGTAACAAGGTAGCCGTACCGGAAGGTGCGGCTGGATCACCTCCTTTCTAAGGAGCACTTCTCCGGTTCGGACCGACACGCTGGTGTCGGGGGAGCCGGCAGAGCCTGTTTCGTTCCCACACGTGGAACGACAGGAGCTCATGGGTGGAACGCTGACACGCATTTTCTTCATTACCGCCGGCCTCAGTGCCGGGGGGAGGAAAGTTATATCGGTGCACTGTTGGGTCCTGAGAGAACACGCGTGCGTGTTTGCTCAGCGACGATGATCCGCGAAAACGGTTGGCTGGAAGGCCGGCGTCGGTAGGGGTTGTTGTGTGTTGTTTGAGAACTGCACAGTGGACGCGAGCATCTTTGTTGTAAGTGTTTATGAGCGTACGGTGGATGTCTTGGCACCAGGAGCCGATGAAGGACGTAGGAGGCTGCGATAAGCCTCGGGGAGCTGTCAACCGAGCTGTGATCCGAGGATGTCCGAATGGGGAAACCCAGCACGAGTGATGTCGTGTTACCCGCATCTGAATATATAGGGTGTGTGGAGGGAACGTGGGGAAGTGAAACATCTCAGTACCCACAGGAAGAGAAAACAACATGTGATTCCGTGAGTAGTGGCGAGCGAAAGCGGAAGAGGCTAAACCATGGGTGTGTGAGAGCCGGCAGGCGTTGCACTCGTGGGGTTGTGGGGTTCATTGTGTCGGCGCTGTCGAGTCGGCCAACAGTAAGAAATCATCGTGTTAGTCGAAATGGTCTGGAACGGCCTGCCGTAGTGGGTGAGAGTCCCGTAGACGAAAACATGGTGACTGTTGATGTGAATACCCAAGTAGCACCGGGCCCGTGAAATCTGGTGTGAATCTGTCGGGACCACCCGATAAGCCTGAATACTCCCTGGTGACCGATAGCGGACTAGTACCGTGAGGGAAAGATGAAAAGTACCCCGGGAGGGGAGTGAAATAGTACCTGAAACCGTGCGCTTACAATCCGTCAAAGCCGTCGAGCAGTTTGGTCTGCTGGGGGTGATGGCGTGCCTTTTGAAGAATGAGCCTGCGAGTTAGTGGCATGTCGCGAGGTTAACCCGTGTGGGGTAGCCGTAGCGAAAGCGAGTCCGAATAGGGCGACCTGTAGTGGCATGTTCTAGACCCGAAGCGGAGTGATCTACCCATGGCCAGGGTGAAGCGACGGTAAGACGTCGTGGAGGCCCGAACCCACTTAGGTTGAAAACTGAGGGGATGAGTTGTGGGTAGGGGTGAAAGGCCAATCAAACTCCGTGATAGCTGGTTCTCCCCGAAATGCATTTAGGTGCAGCGTCGCGTGTTTCTCACCGGAGGTAGAGCTACTGGATGGTCTAGGGGGCCCACAAGCTTACCGAAATCAGCCAAACTCCGAATGCCGGTGAGTGAGAGCGCGGCAGTGAGACTGCGGGGGATAAGCTTCGTAGTCGAGAGGGAAACAGCCCAGATCGCCGGCTAAGGCCCCTAAGCGTGTACTAAGTGGAAAAGGATGTGGGATCGCTGAGACAACCAGGAGGTTGGCTTAGAAGCAGCCACCCTTGAAAGAGTGCGTAATAGCTCACTGGTCAAGTGGTTCTGCGCCGACAATGTAGCGGGGCTCAAGTACACCGCCGAAGCCGCGGCACTCACACAACACCTCGGAGGGTTTACGAATTCTCCGGCAGTGGTGTGGGTGGGTAGGGGAGCGTCGTGCAGCCAGGGAAGCAGCGGGGTGACCCAGTTGTGGAGGCTGCGCGAGTGAGAATGCAGGCATGAGTAGCGAAAGACGAGTGAGAAACTCGTCCGCCGAATGACCAAGGGTTCCTGGGCCAGGTTAATCCGCCCAGGGTGAGTCGGGACCTAAGGCGAGGCCGACAGGCGTAGTCGATGGACAACGGGTTGATATTCCCGTACCCGTGTGAACGCGCCCCTGGCGAATCATCGGTACTAACCGTCCAAAAGATTCCTTGTCTCCTTCGGGAGAGGGGGGATCGGCTGCACGGGACCTTCGGTGGTAGTAGTCAAGCGATGGGGTGACGCAGGAAGGTAGTGGGGCCAGTCAGTGGTAATACTGGTGTAAGCCTGTAGGGCGTGACATAGGCAAATCCGTGTCGCACAAGCCTGAGAGGTGATGCGTACCCGTTGAGGGGAATTCCATGATCCTATGCTGCCGAGAAAAGCCTCTAGCGAGCTTTCACACGGCCCGTACCCCAAACCGACACAGGTGGTCAGGTAGAGAATACCAAGGCGATCGAGAGAACTGTGGTTAAGGAACTCGGCAAAATGCCCCCGTAACTTCGGGAGAAGGGGGACCAACTCCGGTGACGGAATTTACTTCCCGAGCCGGGGGTGGTCGCAGAGACCAGAGAGAAGCGACTGTTTACTAAAAACACAGGTCCGTGCGAAGTCGTAAGACGATGTATACGGACTGACGCCTGCCCGGTGCTGGAAGGTTAAGAGGACCGGTTAGTCACTTCGGTGGCGAAGCTGAGAATTTAAGCCCCAGTAAACGGCGGTGGTAACTATAACCATCCTAAGGTAGCGAAATTCCTTGTCGGGTAAGTTCCGACCTGCACGAATGGCGTAACGACTTCTCTGCTGTCTCAACCACAGACTCGGCGAAATTGCATTACGAGTAAAGATGCTCGTTACGCGCGGCAGGACGAAAAGACCCCGGGACCTTCACTATAGCTTGGTATTGGTGTTCGGTTCGGTTTGTGTAGGATAGGTGGGAGACTGTGAAGCCCGCACGCCAGTGTGGGTGGAGTCGTTGTTGAAATACCACTCTGATCGTATTGGATATCTAACCTCGGACCATGATCTGGTTCAGGGACAGTGCCTGGTGGGTAGTTTAACTGGGGCGGTTGCCTCCCAAAATGTAACGGAGGCGCCCAAAGGTTCCCTCAGCCTGGTTGGCAATCAGGTGTCGAGTGCAAGTGCACAAGGGAGCTTGACTGTGAGACCGACAGGTCGAGCAGGGACGAAAGTCGGGACTAGTGATCCGGCACCGGCATGTGGAAGCGGTGTCGCTCAACGGATAAAAGGTACCCCGGGGATAACAGGCTGATCTTCCCCAAGAGTCCATATCGACGGGATGGTTTGGCACCTCGATGTCGGCTCGTCGCATCCTGGGGCTGGAGTAGGTCCCAAGGGTTGGGCTGTTCGCCCATTAAAGCGGCACGCGAGCTGGGTTTAGAACGTCGTGAGACAGTTCGGTCTCTATCCGCCGCGCGCGTAAGAAACTTGAGGAAGGCTGTCCCTAGTACGAGAGGACCGGGACGGACGAACCTCTGGTGTGCCAGTTGTCCCGCCAGGGGCACTGCTGGTTGGCTACGTTCGGAAGGGATAACCGCTGAAAGCATCTAAGCGGGAAGCCTGTTCCAAGATGAGGTTTCTCACCCCCTCGAGGGGGTAAGGCCCCCGGCAGACCACCGGGTTGATAGGCCGGAACTGGAAGTGCGGTAACGCATGGAGGTGACCGGTACTAATAGGCCGAGGACTTACACCGAAGAAGCTACGCGTCCACTGTGCGGTATCTGAAACAACACACCCCTGTCCCCATCCCGGAATCCGGGGAGGAGCGAAGGGTGGGGTGTCGACAGTTTCACAGAGTTACGGCGGTCACAGCGACAGGGAAACGCCCGGTCCCATTCCGAACCCGGAAGCTAAGCCTGTCTGCGCCGATGGTACTGCACTCGACAGGGTGTGGGAGAGTAGGACACCGCCGAACACCCGTTACCGA
>NZ_JAUZMZ010000246.1:0-5325 GCF_036327435.1 Rhodococcus chondri
CGCACGGCACTGGAGTCCGTACTGCTTGCCCTCGACAGTGCGCGCGTAGTACCACCAGTCGCCCATGCGGGCCGGCACGGACATGTCGGTTTCCTGGGTCCGCGACTTGATTTCCCCGAAGATCGATTCACGCAGCGGCGCAAGGTGCGCGGTCCGCGCCTCGGTCCAGCCGTTCTCGGCCTCCAGGTAGGCGACGACCTCCGGATCGTCCTTGTCGCGCAACCACTCGTAGTCGTCGACGAATGTGTGACCGTGGTGGACACGTTCGGAGGGAACCTTCTTGGCGACCGGTGGGGTCGAGTTCGGGGAAGTCATCTGCGTTCAGCCGATCCAATCGTCGAAGGAAAGCCCGGAGATCCGTTCGTACGCCTCGATGTAGCGCGCACGCGTCTTGTCGACGATGTACTGCGGAAGCGCCGGCGGAGGGGTGTCGGATGCGCGGTCCCATCCGGATTCTTCGCTGGTGAGCCAGTTGCGGACGATCTGCTTGTCGAAGCTCGGCTGCACCTTTCCTTCCTCGTACTCGGCCGCGTCCCAGTAGCGCGACGAGTCGGGGGTGAGCACTTCGTCGGCGAGCACGAGGTTGCCGGCCTTGTCGAGGCCGAATTCGAACTTCGTGTCGGCGAGGAGGATGCCGCGCTCGGAGGCGTACATCGCGGCGCGGTCGTAGATGTCGAGAGTGTCCTGGCGCAGTTTCATCGCCAGGTTCAGATCGAGTTTCTCGACGACCTGCTCGAAGCTGATGTTCTCGTCGTGGTCGCCGAGCGCCGCCTTCGTCGCGGGCGTGAAGATGGGCTCGGGCAGCTTGCTGGCCTCGACGAGGCCCTCCGGCAGTGTCACCCCGCACACCGTTCCGGTGGCCCGGTAGTCGAGCAGGCCGGAACCGGTGAGGTAACCGCGGGCCACGCACTCCACGGGGACCATCTCGAGCCGCTTGACGATCAGGGCGCGGCCGAGAACGTCCTCGGGGATGCGCTCGTCGTCCGGTTCACCGGCGAGATGGTTGTTCGCGTCGAGCAGGTTGAAGAAGAACACGCTCATCGCCGTCAGCACCCGTCCCTTGTCGGGGATCGGGGTGGACAGGACGTGGTCGTACGCCGAGATCCGGTCGCTCGCGACGAGCAGCAGGTGCTCGTCGTCTACGACATAGAGATCGCGGACCTTGCCGCCGGCGAGGTGAGAGTAGGACTCGAGTGAAGGACGCACGCTGCCACCCTAGTGGCCCGAACCGCCGGGCACCGCACGCCGTGGTGGATATCCCATCGACGACAATGGCAGGATCCGGCACCTGGATTTCGTACCGGTCGAGCACTGGGCCGGAAACGAGAACGGGAGTGAGATGGGTGCATCGTCGAGGGTGGACGTCGGTTTCCGCTCGGAACGGGGGCCGATCCTCGTCGCATTGATGCTCGCGACCGCGCTGGTGGCGCTCGAGAGCACCATCCTTGCGACGGCGGTGCCCACGATCGTCGCGGACCTGGGCGGATTCACCCAGTTTCCGTGGTTGTTCTCGAGTTACCTGCTGACTCAGGCCGTCCTGGTGCCCGTCTACGGGAAGCTGTCCGACCTCTACGGGCGCAAACCGATGCTGCTGTTCGGCATCGGAGTGTTCGCATTCGGTTCGGTGCTGTGCGCGCTCGCGTGGAGCATGCCCGCGTTGATCGCGTTCCGGGCGCTCCAAGGGCTCGGAGCGGGCGCCGTGCTTCCGATGGCGCAGACCATCGCCGGAGACATCTACACAGTTGCCGAACGCGCCAAGGCACAGGGCTACCTGGCAAGCGTCTGGGGCATGTCGGCGATCGTCGGTCCCGCTGTCGGCGGACTGTTCGCCGATTTCCTGTCGTGGCGCTGGATCTTCTGGGTCAACGTGCCCCTGTGTGCGCTGGCGGCGTGGGTCCTGCTGCGCAGCTTCCACGAGAACAATCGGGGCGGGGCAGCCCGCCCGGTCGACTGGGCGGGGGCCGCGACGCTCGCGGCCGGCGCGGCACTGCTGATCCTGGGCCTGCTCGAGGGGGGCCAGTCGTGGGGGTGGACGTCGGCGCCGAGCCTCGGAATCTTCGCGGCGGGGTTCGCCTTCCTGGCTCTCTTCGCGTGGATCGAGACGCGCGCCCCCGAACCGATCCTGCCGCTGTGGGTTCTCACCCGCCGGGTGCTCGTCACCACCAGCATCGTCTCGTGCCTCGTCGGCGCGGTGGTGCTGGGACTGACCTCGTACGTGCCGTCGTTCGTGCAGGGATCGCTGGGGACGACAGCGGTGGTCGCGGGCTTCACGCTCGCGACCATGACGATCGGCTGGCCGATCGCGGCGGCGCAGTCGGGCCGGCTGTATCTCCGGATCGGATTCCGCAACACCGGTCTGGTCGGTGCCGTGCCGCTGGTGACCGGCGCGATCCTGCTCACCCGAGTCGGATCCGGCTCGTCGGCGTGGCACGTCGCCGGTTGCTGTGTGCTGATCGGCCTGGGTATGGGTTTGATCGCGAGTCCCGCACTGATCGCGGCGCAGTCGAGCGTCGGATGGGCCGAGCGCGGCGTCGTGACGGGTGCGAACGCGTTCGCCCGGGCACTCGGCAGCGCGGTGGGTGTCGCGGTGTTCGGTGCGCTCGCGAACGCGTCGCTCGCCCGCTCGGGGGTCGCGGACGACGCCGTCGTCCCGGATCCGCAGCAGCTCGCCGATTCGATATCGGCGGTGTTCGGAGCCGTGCTCGTGGCCGCGTTGGCGCTGGTCGTTGCGGTGTCGGTCATTCCGCGCCGGTTCGCGTCCGGCGCTGCGGGTTCCGCTGCCGACGCCGAGGCGGACTGAGACCGCGACACGATCTTTGGGCAGGGACATCCGGTGGTTCATCGCAACGGCGCGCCCGCCGGTACGACCACACATCTGCTGGACGCGGCGACGGCCGTCGAAATTCCCGAGGGCGATGTCAAGAAGTTCGCATGGGTGTCGGCCGAATCGAAGACGGTGATCGCGATGCGCAAGTGGCTCCGCACCGACGCCGGGTTCGACCGTAGGGCGACATTGGTCATCGGCTACTGGCGCCACGGCATGACCGAAACCGGGTACGGGAAGGCCACCGACCACGACCGCGTCGACGACGAACACGACCTCGAAGTGCCCAGGCACGGACATGGGCACGGGCTAGTGCCACCTGGTGCGCCCGGATTGTCGAGATTGTTACGTACCCGGCTGTTTTGTTCTGCGCCGTAATCGGGCACCATCTCACCGGTGAGGACGACAAGCGGCAACAACGAAGCCACAGACGAAGTGACGTATACCCCGCTCGCATCGGCCGACCACGCAGCACACCAGCTACGGAACGCCACGTCGATGCAGGATACGGCCGACTACGACTCGCTACGCGCGGCGATGGACGCGGAATACTACTGGCGTGGCGTCACAGAGACATTCCGGATCGCGGACGAATCGTTCCGGGCGGTGGCCGCAGCGACGGGCGACCGGCAGGACATCTCGGCGCACGTGATGGCGCGGGCAGCCGATTGGGTGGGGACCATCGAACTGGCCGCCGAGGGAACGCGACTGTACGGGGCGCTGGTGGCCTACACCCAAGGGGTGGGCGACGGTTATGCGGCGATCGAATTGTGGGCGCACGGCGTCCGGACCATGCACTACTGACTGCTGTGCCGCACCGGTTGCTACTGCGGACGCCGCTCGAGATGCGGGCGGTCCCAGTGTGCGAGCTCGGCGGCGGCGTCATACGTGTCGCGTAGAAATCGCAGCAGTTCCGCGTCGGGGTCGGTGGCCGTGCGCACCGCCTCGTACGGCAACAGGAACTCACCGAGCTCGGCGGAGTAGTACGCGGCATCCGAGCGCACGCGATGGTCTGCATAGCCCTCCGGTGCGGGGTAGGCATAGGAGTAGAAGGCGCCTTCGTCTCCACCACCGGGCCAGAACCCGCAGCTGCTCAGCTCGTGCGAATAGGCCTCGACCATCACCCGGTCGGGGCAGTTGGGGATGCCACCGGGATGCGGTGGCGCGATGCGGCCGGAGAATCGGGTACAGGCGAGATCCATTGCTCCCCGGAAGAAGTAGACCGGATTGATCTTACCCAGGAAATCCGCGCGGAACTCCTGCAGGACACGGTCGGCCCGGAGCAGTTGCCGCCAGAAGAGGTGCGCCGCATCGGGGTCGTAGGCGTCGTGTTCGTGGTCCTGCGCGAACGGGATCGCCGGGTCCACCTCGTTGGGGGCGCCCTGGATGTGCGTCGCGATACCCAACTGGTCCAGGGCGCCGAGGGTGCGGGCGTAGAAATCCGCCACGGGCTGCGCGGTGAGCGGGACGACACGGCTGCCGCCGTCGCTCGAACGGATGCGCAGGTTGTGCTCGCAGAAATCGAACTCGACGTCGAAGACGCTGCCCCCGTAGGGAATCGAAGATGTGCCCAACCCGCGCGGAGTGACGTACAACGTCGTCTGCCACCAGTGATTGACCATCGGTGAGTGAACCAGCCGGATCTTGCCCACGATCTGCAGCCACATGTGCAGGGTGTCGCGAGTCGCAACCCAGTCGGCAACGCGCAGGCTCGGCCGATCCTCACCGGGAACCACTACAGATTCGCTCACGACGCCTCCCACGGTTCGGGAATCGACCCTACTCGTCCCGGCCACCGATCGGGCGTGGTCGAGGGCATTTACCCCACGTCTCGGATCGAGGTGGTCGGCAATTGCGGTCGTCGAAGCGGCGGGAACGTCGGCCGTAGCGCACTGCGTCGTTGCTGCATAACGCAATTCGCCACCGAGGTGCCCGGGTCGAGTACCTCGTCGGCAAACGCCGGAATCAGCACAGCGGATATTCCAGGCGAAGCGGAGCGTGTGCTGTCGCTCATGCATGCCATAGTGGGCGCATGCGGTCGACCTGCGCGCTCTACATCGATGCGGGATACCTGCTTGCCTCGGCCGCCACCCGCGTCACCGGCACGTCGCTGCGCAGCGGGATCCACGTCGACTACTCGACGCTGATCAGCTCGTTGGTGGACACCGCGCAAGACCGATCGGGTCTGCCGGTGTTGCGGGTGTATTGGTACGACTCGGCCCGCAACGGCATTCCCGATGCGCAGCAGGAACGCATCGGTGAACTGTCCAAGGTCAAGCTTCGCCTCGGCCGTTTCGGCGTCAACGGCGAGCAGAAAGGCGTGGACCTGCGCATCGGCCTGGACTTGGTGACTCACGCCCGCAACGGAGCGTCGGATGTGTTCTTCCTCGTCTCCGGCGACGACGACCTGACCGAGGCCGTCGAAGAGGCCCAGGTTCACGGAGTTCAAGTGGTGCTGCTCGCCGTTCCGACCGCCGTGGGCACCTCGCACGGGGTCAGTC
>NZ_JAUZMZ010000247.1:0-5310 GCF_036327435.1 Rhodococcus chondri
ACCTGCGAAGTGCCTTCCCGCCTGCGTGATGGAACCCTAGAGAAGTCCCATTATGCCCTGCAGGACAGGCGCTTTCGCTTATCTACATGCTCGGATCGGTGAACAACCACGAATTTTCCAGGCTAGACTCTGCGATACAGAAGGTGGCCGTGATCCCGATCTGCGGGTTCACGGCCACTTTCCGCTTCCGAGAAGCACTTCGCGAGATCGGACCAGCCGGCGCAATAGTCCCGGACCGGATCGATCCATTTCTGTACGAGGCGCCGATTACTCACTCCGGCAAAAGCATCCACAGAGCGAGGTACAACAGAATGGCGGTGCCGCCGGTGACGAAAGCCGCCAGGACCGCCGCGGCGCGGACGAGGTTGACGTCGACGTCGAAGTATTCGCCGAGCCCTCCACAGACGCCACCGAGCATGCGCTGCGAGCGGGACCGGTTGAAGGTGCGTGGTGTGTTGTTCTCGAATGTCATGGTGAAATCGTGCTCCTCCGGGATCGTCTGCACATCAGGTGACGCCCCGATTTCTACCCTGAACTTTCGATTCGGGGTCGTCACGAATCGGGACTATCTGCAGACCACGGTGAGGCCGATGCCCCGCCATACCCGGATTTCGGTGCGGTCGTACTCGTTGTTGCTGTGGTCGTATTCCCACTCGACCTCCGTTCGGTAGCCCTTGTCGCGCTGGCCGGTCACCGTGCATTGCCCGGAGATGTTTCCTGAGCGATTGGTGACCGTGAACGGGACAGCGCGCGCGTCGAGGACGGCGTAGGCGGCATGCTCCTCCATCCCCACTACGTTCGGTGCCGGTTGCGCTGTGGCAGTTGCCGTTCCGAAAGTCAGAGCCGCAGCGCCGGCGAGCACGGCAGCGGACAGGGTTTTGCGCATGGAATCCTCCGGGAAAGGTTGGCGGTGAGCGGCGAAGCAACACATCGATCGTGCGCTGCGCCGCACCTCGGATACATCCGGGTGACGCCCCCATTCGCACCCTGATCTTCGACTCGGGGTAGGTATGCGGGGTGCTGCGTACGATGGGCCCATGATCGGACGCACACGTGTGGCGCTCGCCCTGGGCAGCGGTGGAGCACGGGGTTACGCCCACATCGGGGCAATCCAGGTCATCGAGGAACGCGGACTCGAAATCGTCGGCGTCTCAGGTGCTTCGATGGGCGCCCTCGTCGGAGGCGTGTACGCAGCCGGGAAGCTCGACGCCTACACCGAATGGGCGCTGAGTCTGTCGCAGCTCGACATGGTGCGCCTGCTCGACGTCTCGGTGACGGCACCGGGAGCCATCCACGCGGAGAAAGTACTCAACAAGGTGCGCGAGATGCTCGGCGACGCCGTCATCGAAGATCTGGCCATTCCCTTCACCGCGGTGGCCACCGATCTGGCGGCCGGCCGGTCGGTGTGGTTCCAGCGCGGTCCCGTCGATGTTGCGATCCGGGCGTCGATCGCCATCCCGGGGGTCATCACCCCGTACGTGCTCAACGGCCGCGTTCTCGCCGATGGGGGGATCCTTGCGCCGCTGCCGATCGCGCCGACCGTCGGCGTCCCGTCGGATCTGACCATCGGAATCAGTCTCGGCGCAGACGAGCCCGGGATCGCCTCGCCGGAGAACGTGAGCTCGGAACCGCGGCCGATGGAGGAGTGGATGGGCCGGTTCCGGCGGAGTGCTGCACAGGTTTTCGACACCGACCTCGTCCGGTCGGTCGTCAACCGTTTCGGATCGGCACCGGCCGGAGATGACACTACGTTCGTCGACGAGAGCCTGGAGGAGAGTCCCGGCGAGAATCCCGAGGAGACGCTCGATACCTCGGACGGCCTCGGACCGATGAGCGCCCCCAAATTCGGCCGGGTCGCGGTGATGAACCGTTCACTCGACATCATGCAGTCGGCGCTCTCCCGCTTCCAGCTCGCCGCGTATCCGCCCGATGTGCTCGTCGAGGTCCCACGCACCGCGTGCCGGAGCCTCGATTTTCACAAGGCCGCCGACATGATCGCGCTCGGCCGCTCGCTCACGGAGACCGCGCTGGACGCCGCGGGTTACCCGGCGCCGGGTAACGGGGCGCCGGAACCCGCAAACAGCGAGGGGTCTCCGGCCTAGTCTGAGCCGGTGGAGACCGTACCGATACAACTACCCGACGGCACGACGACACCGGTGCGCCTGATACCCGGACCGGACCACGAACACGAGACCCGCCGGGATGCGACGCGGGCGGTGGTGGTGATCGTCCCCGGGCTCGGCATCCCCGCCGGCTACTACGAACCGTTCGCGCAGGCGCTGACCGAGCACGGATTCGACGCGGCGATCTGCGAGCTCGCGGGCCAGGGCGACAGCCGGCCACGTCCCGGGTCGGACAGCACGTACGGCTACCACGAGATCGTCGCTGTGCATTTTCCGGCGATGTTCGAGGTGGTGCGTGAACGCTTCCCCGATTCGACGCCCTACCTCCTCGGACATTCGATGGGAGGTCAGCTCGGGGTGCTGTACGCGTCGCGGATCCGCGGTCGCCTGGGTGGCGTCATCCTCGTCGCCGCAGGAACGCCGTACTACCGGCACTTCCGGGGCACGCGCGGGCCGGGACTGCTCCTCGGGTCGACGGCGATGTCCCTCACTGCGAGTGTCGCCGGGTTCTGGCCCGGCGACCGGCTCGACGTCGGTGGTTTCGGCCGGCAGTCGCGTCCGCTGATCTCCGACTGGGCACGGCTCGCCCGCAGTGGCCGGTTCGAGCCGTCGGGCGCGGACATCGACTACGAGGAGCGCATGAGCCGGCTCGCGCTGCCCGTCCTGTCGATCACCATCGAAGGGGACGACCTGACGCCCGTCGACTCGGCACGTCACCTCGTGGAGAAATTGCCGGCTGCGGACGTCACCACGTGGCACAATCCGCGCGCTCTCGGGCACAACGGATGGATCCGCGACAACGCCGAAACCGTCGACGAAGTGGTGGGCTGGTTGCGCGACATCTGACCGGGGCACGAGCTCGATCGCCGAGCCCGCGCCCCGCGACGTTCTACAACTTGTCGGCGCGGAAGGTGAAGGTCAGTGCCGACTTGAACGCGGCCTGCGCGTTGTCGGCCGCGCCACCGTGCCCGCCCTCGATGTTCTCGTAGTACCAGACCTCGTGGCCCTGTTCCTCGAGCCGCGCCACCATCTTGCGGGCATGCCCGGGATGTACGCGGTCGTCTCGGGTGGACGTCGTGATGAGGATGGGTGGATACGCGGCGTCCGGGTCGGTGTTCTGATACGGCGAGTACTTGCTCAGGAACTCCCACTCGGCGGGGTTGTCGGGGTCGCCGTACTCGGCCATCCACGACGCGCCGGCGAGCAGCAGGTGGTACCGCTTCATGTCGAGCAGCGGCACCTGGCACACGATCGCGCCGAACAGTTGCGGATACCGGGTGAGCATGACACCCATGAGCAGTCCACCGTTGCTGCCGCCTTGGATGCCGAGTTGCGCGGTGGTGGTGATCCCCCGTGCGACAAGGTCTTTCGCGACGGCCGCGAAGTCCTCGAAGGCCCTGGGGCGGTTCTCCTTCAGTGCCTGGGTGTGCCACGTCGGACCGTATTCGCCGCCACCTCGAATGTTGGCGATCACGTACGTGTACCCGTGTTCGAGCCAGGCCCGCCCGACACCACCGCTGTAGGCGGGGACCATGGAGTTCTCGAATCCGCCGTATCCGTACAACAGCGTCGGCATCGCGGAGTCGGTGGTGCGGCCGACGACGAAGTACGGGATCCGGGTGCCGTCGTCCGACGTGGCGAAATGCTGGGTGACCGTGATGTTCTCGGCGTCGAAGAAGGACGGCGCCTGCTTGATCGCCTCGAGCGGGCCGCCCACGGTGCCGGACAGCAGGGTCGCGGGGATGGTGAAACCGCTGGAGTTGAGGAAGAAGTCGTCGCCGGTGAGGGGATCGACGTCGATGATCGACGTCGACGTCGCTTCGGGTACCCCGCGCAGTTCCACGTCCGACCATCCGCCGACTCCCGGCGTGAGGACGCGCACGTGGGTCTGAACGTCGCGCAGCGTCACCAACAGCAGATGGTTCTGCGTCCACGTGTACTGCTCCAGTGACGTGTGCTCGTCCGGTGTGAACAACACGGTCAGGTCGCGGGAACCGCCGAGGAACGCCGGATAATTCGCGGCCAGCAGTGTCCCGGCGGGGTAGCCCAGCCATTCCGAGCGGTTGCGGATCAGCAGGTGGTCGCGGTACACGCTCACCCGCGCGTCGTCGGGGACATCGAGCTTGACCAGTTCACCGTCTGGAGTGAGTTCGAACTGGTGGGTGTTGTAGAAGTCGATCGCGCGGTCGACGAAGCTACGTTCGTAGCCCGGGGTGTTGTCGTACCACGCCCCGACCGCGACGTCGCCGGCCTCTCCTTCGAACACCGTCTGCGCATCGGTGATCGGGGTACCGCGATGCCAGCGCTTCGCGATGCGCGGATATCCGGAGTCGGTGAGTGATCCGTCGCCGAAATCCGTCCCCACATAGACGGTGTCGATGTCGATCCAGCCGATATCGGTTTTCGCTTCGGGGACCTCGAAGCTGTCCGGGCCGGACAGGAAGCGCCGCGTGGTCAGATCGAACTCCCGCACCACGGTCGCGTCGGCGCCGCCACGCGAGAGGGTGACGAGCGCGCGAGTCTGATCGGGCCGCAGTACCTGCGCGCCCGACCAGACCCAGTTCTCGTCCTCGTCGGCGGCGACGGCGTCGAGATCGACGAGCACGTCCCATTCCGGCTCGTCACGCAGGTACTGCTCCATCGTGGTGCGCCGCCACAGACCCCGCACGTGCTCGGCGTCGCGCCAGTAGTTGTAGAGGTACTCGCCGCGTCGGCGCGCATACGGAATGCGCGCGTCGGTGTCGAGGACCTCCCGGATCCGCGCCTCGAGAGTGGTGAAGTCGTCGGTACGGGTGTAAGCCTCGACGGTGCGGTCGTTGCGGGTGCGTACCCAGTCGAGTTGCTTGTCGCCCGTGACGTCCTCGAGCCAGAGGTGCGGGTCGGTCGTGGTGTCGCTCATGACCCCATTTCTACCCGGAGCGGGTCGGTCCCGGAGCCGGCCGTGTGCCCGTGCGCGCACACGCGGCCTTCTGCGGAGCGCCGTCGGATCACTCGAACAGGCGGTAGATGGCCTCGACGATCACGGCCGGTCTGTCGCTGCCCTCGAGTTCGATGGTGCCGTCGACGGTGAGCTGGACTCCGTCTTCGGGCAGTTTCTCGTAGCTCTTCAGCGCGGCGGAGAGCCGGACCCGGCCACCGGCGCGAACCGGGTTGGTGAAGCGGACCTTGTTGAGGCCGTAGTTGACAC
>NZ_JAUZMZ010000248.1:0-5295 GCF_036327435.1 Rhodococcus chondri
GCGCACCCACCACATCGACGAGGTTCTCGACGCTCTCACCGACCACCCCGACGTGCTCGTCGAAGGGGGTCCGCGACTGGCCGGGGCCTTTCTCGCCGCGGGCCGGGTGGACCGCATCCAGGCCTACATCGCTCCGGTGGTGCTCGGTGCCGGGCAGGCCGCGGTCGAGGATGCGGGCGTTCACACCATCGCGCAGGCGCTACGGTTTCGTCGGGAGCGCGTCGAAACGGTCGGCGCCGACGTATTGATGACCCTCGTCCCGGAACGGGACATGTGACCCGGTCCCGGCCGGAGTGAAGGAGCCGAACGTGTTCACCGGCATCGTCGAAGAACTGGGTGAAATCGTGGCGCGCGAAGATCTCGCGGATGCCGCCCGCTTCACCGTGCGGGGGCCGGTGGTGACCTCCGACGCCAAGCACGGAGACTCGATCGCCGTCAACGGGGTGTGCCTGACCGTCGTCGACGTCGAGGGCGCCGACACGTTCACCGCCGACGTGATGCAGGAAACACTGAACCGGTCGAGCCTCGAACGGCTGGCGGTGGGCAGTCGCGTCAACCTCGAACGCGCCGCGGCGGTGAACAGCCGCCTCGGCGGTCACATCGTGCAGGGTCATGTGGACGGCACCGGCCACGTGCTCTCACGCACCCCCTCCGACAATTGGACGGTCGTTCGAATCTCGTTGCCCGCCACCATCTCCCGTTACGTGGTCGAAAAGGGCTCCATCACCGTCGACGGTGTCTCGCTGACGGTGTCGGCGCTCGGCGGGGCCCGCGACGACGAATGGTTCGAAATCTCGCTCATTCCCACCACGCTGTCGCTGACCACGCTCGGCGCCGCGGAACCCGGCACCACCGTCAACCTCGAAGTGGATGTGATCGCCAAGTATGTGGAGCGACTGCAGAACGCCCGGTGACGGGTCGTAGGGTGGAACCCGACAGTGGACGCCAAGCACGAGTCGTCCGTTTAGAAGATTTGGAGCCCAGGCAAGTGACGAGGTTCGATACCATCGAGCGCGCGGTCGCCGATATCGCCGCCGGCAAGGCGGTCGTCGTGGTCGACGACGAAGACCGTGAAAACGAGGGCGACCTCATCTTCGCGGCCGAGAAGGCCACCCCCGAACTCGTGGCGTTCATGGTGCGCTACACGTCCGGGTATCTGTGCGTCCCGCTCGACGGGGACGACTGCGACCGGCTCGGGCTCCCCCCGATGTTCAGCACGAATCAGGACAAGCACGGCACCGCGTACACGGTCACCGTCGACGCCAAGGACGGCATCGGCACCGGTATCTCCGCGTCCGACCGGGCCACGACCATGCGGTTGCTGGCCGACCCGGACAGCACCGCGGCGCACTTCACCCGCCCCGGGCACGTGGTGCCGCTGCGCGCGAAGGAAGGCGGCGTGCTGCGTCGCCCCGGCCACACCGAGGCGGCGGTGGACCTCGCCCGGATGGCAGACCTGCGGCCCGCCGGCGTCATCTGCGAGATCGTGTCGCAGAAGGACGAGGGCCAGATGGCCCGCACCGACGAACTCCGTGTGTTCGCCGACGAACACGAACTGGCCCTGATCTCCATCGCCGACCTGATCGCGTGGCGTCGCAAGCACGAGAAGCATGTCGTGCGTGTCGCCGAGGCCCGCATCCCCACCCGGCACGGCGACTTCACCGCCGTCGGATACCAGAGCATCTACGACGAGGTCGAACACGTCGCGCTCGTGCTCGGCGACCTCGCCGGCCCGGACGGCGACGGCTCGGACGTCCTGGTCCGGGTGCATTCCGAGTGCCTGACCGGCGACGTGTTCGGCTCGTTGCGCTGCGACTGCGGCCCGCAACTCGACGCCGCCCTCGACATGGTCGCGGCCGAGGGCCGCGGTGTGGTGCTGTACATGCGTGGGCACGAAGGGCGGGGCATCGGCCTGATGCACAAGCTGCAGGCCTACCAGTTGCAGGACGCCGGCTCCGACACCGTCGACGCCAACCTGCAGCTCGGCCTGCCCGCCGACGCCCGCGACTACGGCATCGGCGCACAGATCCTCGTCGATCTCGGTATCTCGTCGATGCGGCTGCTCACCAACAACCCCGCCAAGCGGGTCGGACTCGACGGATACGGGCTGCAGATCACCGAGCGCGTCCCGATGCCGCTGCGTGCCAACGCCGAGAACCTCACCTACCTGCGTACCAAGCGCGACCGGATGGGCCACGACCTGATCGGGCTCGACGAGTACGAGGCCGGTGACGCCTGATGAGCGGCGAAGGCCTGCCCGAACTCCAACTGGGTGAAGCCGGCGGTCTGCGTCTGGCGATCGTCGCCGGACGCTGGCACCCCGAGATCTCGGACGCGCTGATCGCCGGTGCGCGGCGCATCGCCGACGAGGCCGGGATCACCGACGTCACCGTCGAACGTGTCGCCGGTGCGATCGAACTGCCGGTTGTCGCGCAGCAGTTCGCGCGCACCCACGACGCCGTCGTCGCGCTCGGCGTCGTGATCCGTGGCGGCACGCCGCATTTCGAGTACGGGTGCGACGCGGTGACGTACGGGCTGACCCGCATCGCGCTCGACGAGAGCACCCCCGTCGGCAACGGAGTGCTCACCACCGACACCGACCAGCCGGCCCGCGACCGGGCGGGGCTGCCCGGTTCCGTCGAAGACAAGTGCGGTCAGGCGTGCGGTGGCGCCCTCGACACCGCGGTGACCCTGCGACGGCTGCGGGAGAGCACCCGGTGACCGCCGGCACCGACACCGAGTGGGACCTCGAGGTCCGCGCCGGCAAGATGAGCCGCTGGGCGATCATCGCGGCCGCGGTGCTCTTCGCCGGGCACATCGGTGCCGCCCTCGTGCTGCGCAGCGGCGGTGACAGCGGCGTGAACCTGCGCATAGTCGATCAGATCGCGATCCTGATCATCGGCGTGATCGTCTCCGGCGCGGTGCTGCTGTTCACCCGACCCCGTCTGCGGGTGGGTCCGCACGGGGTGTCGGTGCGGAATGTGATCGTGGAGAAGTACGTCGACTGGAGCGAGGTGCGCGGACTGACGTTCCCGTACGGCGCCCCCTGGGCGCATCTCGAGTTGCCGCACGACGAATACGTTCCCGTCGTCGCCATCCAGGCCCGCGACGGCGGCACCGCGGTCACCGCGGTCGAGCGGTTCCGCGAGCTCGAATCACGGTACTGCCGGGGTGTCGGCGGAGCCGACTAGCCTGGACCCGTGCCCGACCCTTCGACATATCGCCCCGCCCCCGGCACCATCCCGACGGAGCCGGGGGTGTACAAATTCCGCGACCCGCACGGCCGGGTCGTCTACGTCGGCAAGGCCAAGAGCCTGCGTTCCCGGCTGAACTCGTACTTCGCGGACGTCGCGTCGCTGCACCCTCGGACCCGGCAGATGGTGACCACCGCGGGCAGCGTCGAGTGGACCGTCGTGCGCACCGAAGTCGAAGCCCTGCAGCTCGAGTACAACTGGATCAAGGAATTCGATCCCCGCTTCAACGTCCGCTACCGCGACGACAAGACGTACCCGATGCTCGCGGTCACCCTGAACGAGGACTATCCGCGGCTGTTCGTCTACCGCGGACCGCGCCGTAAAGGGGTCCGCTACTTCGGTCCGTACTCGCACGCGTGGGCCATCCGCGAAACCCTCGATCTGTTGCTGCGCGTCTTCCCGGCCCGCACCTGCTCGGCCGGGGTGTTCAAGCGGCACTCCCAGATCGACCGGCCGTGCCTGCTCGGTTATATCGACAAGTGCTCCGCTCCGTGCGTCGGTCGTGTCGACGCCGACGAGCATCGCCGGATCGTCGAGGACTTCTGCGACTTCCTCGCCGGTCGCACCGACAAACTCGTCCGCGACGTCGAACTCCGCATGCAGGCGGCGGCCGAAGAACTCGACTTCGAAACCGCGGCGCGGCTCCGCGACGATCTCGGCGCGCTCCGCAAGGCCCTGGAGAAGCAGGCCGTGGTGCTCGGCGACGGCACGGACGCCGACGTGGTGGCCTTCGCCGGCGACGACCTCGAAGTGGCCGTGCAGGTGTTCCATGTGCGGGGCGGCCGGGTGCGCGGCCAGCGCGGCTGGGTGGTCGAAAAGTCCGGGGACGTGCTGGACCGACCCGACGATCGCACGGTGCCCGGCGACGCCGTCGAGGGCACCGGCGATGTCGAAGAACTCTCGCTGCTCGTCGAACAGTTCCTGACCCAGTTCTACGCGGAGGAGGCAGCGCTCGGCACCGCCGGTGCTGTCGCGGACGGGACCACCGCGTCCGGTGACGAACCTGCCGGTTCCGCCGTGCCCCGGGAGGTCCTCGTGCCGGCCCTGCCGCCGGACCCCGAGGAGATGGGTCGCTGGCTCGGGAAGCTCCGCGGCGGCCCGGTCCGGCTGCGCGTGCCGCAGCGCGGCGACAAGAAGGCCCTCGCCGACACGGTGCATCGCAACGCCAAAGAAGCCCTCACCCAGCACAAATTGCGCCGCGCCGGCGACTTCACCGCCCGTTCGGCGGCGCTGCAGGGCATTCAGGAAGCCCTCGACCTGGATTCGGCGCCGCTGCGAATCGAATGCGTCGACATCAGCCACGTGCAGGGCACCGATGTGGTGGCGTCGTTGGTCGTGTTCGAAGACGGGTTGCCCCGCAAATCCGATTACCGGCACTACGCGATCCGCGAGGCCGCCGGTGACGGCCGCTCGGACGACGTGGGGTCGATCGCCGAGGTCACCCGCCGCCGGTTCATGCGGCACCAGCGCGACACGGCCGCAGCCGGGCCCGCCGAGGCAGCACCGGCCGGCGCGGGCGGCGATCTCGCCCCCGAAGCCGCCCTCGACCCGGCGACCGGGCGGCCCAGGCGCTTCGCGTACCCACCGAACCTGTACGTCGTCGACGGCGGTGCCCCGCAGGTCGCGGCGGCCGCGGAGGTGCTCGACGACCTCGGCATCACCGACGTCGCGGTGATCGGACTCGCCAAACGGCTCGAAGAGGTCTGGGTGCCGGGGGAGCCGGATCCGGTGATCCTGCCCCGCACCAGCGAATCGCTGTATCTGCTGCAGCGGGTCCGCGACGAGGCGCACCGCTTCGCGATCACGTTCCACCGCAGCAAACGTTCCCGGCGGATGACCGCGTCGGCTCTGGACGGGGTGCGCGGTCTCGGTGCGACACGGCGGAAGGCTCTGGTCACCCATTTCGGTTCGGTGGCCCGGCTGCGGGAGGCGAGTGTCGGCGGAGAGTGCGGCGAGCGCCATGCGCAGGTCGCCGGGAGGAATGACACCGAGTTCGGCACGGAGCCGACCGGAGGAGCCGCCGTCGTCGGCGACGGTGACC
>NZ_JAUZMZ010000249.1:0-5229 GCF_036327435.1 Rhodococcus chondri
TGTGGGCCGTCGCCAAGACCGGTGCCGCGTTCCTGCCGGTCGACCCCACCTACCCCGCTGCCCGTATCGAGCACACGCTCACCGACTCGCGGGTGCGGCTCGGCCTGACGACCGACGCGCACCGCGACACCCTGCCGGGCGGGGTGACCTGGCTCGAAGTCGCGGCACGGACCGGCGACGACCGCCCCGTCACCGGCCGCGCGCCGCACCCCGACCAGCCCGCCTACCTGATCTACACCTCCGGTTCCACGGGCGTGCCCAAGGGCGTCGTCGTCACCCACCGCGGCCTCGGCGCGTTCGTCGCCGAACAGCAACGCCACTACGGCGTGCAGCGCGGCGACCGGGTCGCGGCGTTCGCGTCACCGAGCTTCGACGCGTCGCTGCTCGAGATGTTCATGGCACTCGGTGGGGGAGCGACGCTCGCGGTCGTGCCCACCGGCATCTACGGCGGCGCCGAACTCGACACGGTGCTCGCCGACGCCGAGGTCACGCACCTGTTCCTCACCCCGGCCGCGCTCGCGACGCTGGACCCGGCGCGACTGCCGCTGGTGCGCGTCGTGGTTGTCGGCGGTGAGGCGTGCGAGCCGTCGCTCGTGGCGCGCTGGGCCCCCGGACGCGCGATGTTCAACGCGTACGGACCCACCGAATCGACCATCATGGCCACCCATTCCGGTCCCATGACGGCCGGTTCGCCCGTCCACATCGGACGTGCCGTGGCCGGGACATCGGCCGTGGTACTCGACGACCGACTCCGTCCCGTACCGACCCTCGTCCCGGGGGAGCTGTACGTGTCCGGCGCCGGACTGGCCCGCGGCTACCACGACCGGGCCGCGCTCACCGCGGCCCGGTTCGTCGCCGATCCGCTCACCGGCGGCCTGATGTACCGCACCGGCGACCTCGTCCGGCGCACCGCCACCGGCGACCTGGACTACCTGGGCCGCACCGACTTCCAGGTCAAGGTCCGCGGTCACCGCATCGAACTGTCCGAGATCGACGCCGCGCTCACCGCGCACCCGGCCGTCGACGCGGCCGTGACCGTGCCGCATGAGGCGACCGGCACCGTCGTGTCGTAGCCGTAGACGACGTTCGCGGCGGAATCGCCGACCAGCAGGACGGGGATACCGGCTTCTTCGAAGATGCGGGCGGAGGAGTAGTCGTACGCGGTCAGTTCCGCCCAGCGGCGGCCCTCGGCCTTCATGGCCTGCAGGTGATGGACTCGCGTCTTGCGCTTCGGGGTTTCGGCCGGGGCATCCGAGGGGGTGGAGCCACCGTAGACAGACGTCATGTTTTCGGACATCACTGTCCCTTTCTTCCTCGAGGCCCGATGGGTCCCCGGGTTGGGTGATGACCGTCTCAGTGTGCCACCGCACCGAGGTTCCGCGAACCTCGGACGGCGGTGCGATTGATCACATCGTGGCCGCTCGGGCGGTGCATGGCACGATCGGTGAGTGTCAGTTTCCGCGTCCGTACGCGCGTTCGCCCTGCCCGCTGCAGGCAGATTTCCTGCTGCGGCGCTCGCCCTGGTCGCAGCCGGTGCGGTGGTGGCCGGATGCACCACCGTCGATGAAGCGCGAGCCCCGTCGACGGTCGGGGTGCCCGCGGGGCTCGAGCAGTTCTACGAACAGGGCGTGTCCTGGGAGTCGTGCGGCGGTTACGGGCCCGACGGGCCCTCGCTCGCGCGGATGGGCGTGACCTGTGCCCGCATCTCGGTGCCGCTGGACTACGACGATCCGGCCGGTGCGACGCTCTCGCTCGCCGTCTCGCGGTCGGTGGCCACGGGAGACCGCATCGGCTCGCTGCTGGTCAACCCGGGTGGGCCCGGCGGTTCGGGGCTCGGCACGGCTGCGGTTGCGGCCGGCACCGAGCTGGCCGGCCGATTCGACGTCGTCGGATTCGACCCGCGTGGTGTGGGCGCGTCGCTGCCGCAGATCCGGTGCCGCACCGACGACGAAGCCGACGCGGATCGTGCCTTCGACAGTGGCGATATGAGCCCCGCCGGCATCGAAGCGACCGAGAAACGCAACCGCGAGTACGCCGAGCTCTGTGACCGGCGCACCGGCGCGGAACTGCTCGCGCATGTCGGAACGCGGGAGGTGGTGCGCGACATGGACGTCATCCGTGGCGTGCTCGGCGACGACCGGTTGAACTATCTCGGCTACTCGTACGGAAGCCGGCTCGGCACCGTCTACGCCGAAACCTTTCCGGGCCGGGTGCGGTCGATGGTGCTCGACGGGGCACTCGACCCCGAGCAGGATCCGGTCGAGGAAATCCTGTTGCAGGCCGAGGGCTTCCAGCAGGCCTTCGACGCGTTCGCCGACTACTGCGCGGACTTCGCGGACTGTGCGCTCGGGGGCGACCCGGCGGGTGCGGTCCGGCGGTTCAGGGAACTGATGGATCCGCTGATCACCGAACCGGCGTCCACCACCGATCCGCGCGGGTTGAGTCACGGCGACGCGATCACGGGGGTGCAGCAAGGTCTCTACTCGCCGACCCTGTGGGGTTCGCTGCGCGGGGGGCTGTCCTCTCTCGCAAGCGGCAACGGTGACACGTTGCTGCTGCTCGCCGATCTGTACGAGGGGCGGCAGGACGACGGGACCTACACCAACATCACCGATGCGTTCAACGCGATCCGCTGTGTCGACGACCCGCCGGTGACCGACCGCAAGCTCGCGGGGGAGTTGGACATGAAGTTCCGTGCGGCGGCGCCGTTCCTCGACGACGGCCGCGGCACGGGCGCCGCGCCCCTCGATGTGTGCGCGTTCTGGCCGGTCCCGCCCACCGGTGAACCGCACACCCCGAACGTGGACGAACTGCCGCCCGTGCTGGTGGTGTCGACCACCGGGGACCCTGCTACCCCGTATCGGGCGGGGGTGGATCTGGCCCGTCAGCTCGGCGGTGCCCTGCTCAGTTTCGAGGGCACTCAGCACACGGTCGTGCTCGACGGTGTGCCGTGCGTCGACGACGCCGTGACCAGGTATTTCGTGGCACTCGAGACACCCGCTGTCGATCCGCACTGCTGACCGGCGGCCGGTGTGAGCGACACGCCGTGCCGATAACTTCCGTATGTAACACGGAATTAACGGATGGTGCCTACTCTCGCCGATATGGATCGCCAGAAGGAGTTCGTGCTCCGCACCCTCGAAGAGCGCGACATTCGGTTCGTGCGCCTGTGGTTCACCGATGTGGTGGGCACCCTCAAATCCGTGGCGATCGCCCCGGCCGAACTCGAGGGCGCCTTCGAAGAAGGTATCGGGTTCGACGGCTCCGCGATCGAGGGATTCTCCCGCATCTCCGAGGCAGACATGGTCGCCCGCCCCGACGCGACGACCTTCCAGGTGCTGCCGTGGATCGACGACCGCGGACACCAGTACTCGGCCCGGATGTTCTGCGACATCACGATGCCCGGTGGCACCCCGAGCTGGGCCGACCCCCGGCATGTGCTGCGTCGTCAGCTCAACAAGGCCTCCGACCTCGGGTTCAGCTGCTACGTGCATCCCGAGATCGAGTTCTTCCTCGTCGAGGACAACGGCGCCAACGGCTCGAACGGCATCGAACCCGTCCCGGCCGACGACGGCGGATACTTCGACCAGTCCGTCCACCGGTCGGCGCCGCACTTCCGTCGGCACGCCATCGACGCACTCGAATCGATGGGTATCTCCGTCGAGTTCAGCCACCATGAGACGGCGCCGGGTCAGCAGGAGATCGACCTGCGCTACGCCGACGCGCTGTCCATGGCGGACAACGTCATGACCTTCCGGTACGTGGTCAAGGAAATCGCGATGCAGGAGGGTGTGCGGGCGACGTTCATGCCCAAGCCGTTCCGCGAGCACGCCGGCTCGGCGATGCACACCCACATGTCGCTGTTCGAAGGCGAGACCAACGCCTTCCACGACCCCGACGACCCGCTGCAGTTGTCGGCCACGGGCAAGGCGTTCATCGCGGGCGTGCTCGAGCACTCCAACGAGATCAGTGCCGTCACCAACCAGTGGGTCAACTCCTACAAGCGCATCGTGCACGGCGGGGAAGCGCCCACCGCGGCGTGCTGGGGGCCGTCGAACCGCTCGGCCCTCGTCCGTGTCCCGATGTACACACCGAGCAAGGCGTCGTCGCGGCGCGTCGAAATCCGCACCCCCGACTCGGCTTGCAACCCGTACCTGACCTTCGCGGTGCTGCTCGCCGCCGGGCTGCGCGGCATCGAGAAGGGCTACGAGCTCGCGCCCGAGGCGGAAGACGACGTCTGGGCCCTCACCACGGCGGAGCGGCGCGCCATGGGATACCGGGAACTGCCCACCGACCTCGACATCGCGCTGCGCGAAATGGAAAAGTCGGAGTTGGTCGCCGAGACACTCGGTGAGCACGTCTACGACTACTTCCTGCGCAACAAGTGGCGGGAATGGGAGAACTACCGCAGCCAGGTCACGCCGTACGAGCTGCAGCAGTACCTGGGCCTGTAGCGTTCCGGCCGGACGGTATCGACGCGACGAAGAGGTGGGTGGTCGTGCCCGGTAAGGCAACAGCGCGGGAAGCCGGAACGATGCATACATCCGGGCCGGGGGGCGATTCGTGGTGAAGCCGCCTCCGGCCCGCTCCGTGGTGCCCGGTCCCGGACGCCTCGGCCTGGTCGAACGCACTGCACCGGCGGAGCTCGAACGTCTGGGGTGGACGGACGCCGAGAGCATCGAGCTGATGTGGGCACTGTCGCGCGCCGCGAACGCCGACCTGGCGCTGCGCGGTCTCACGCGTCTCGCCGACGCGCTGGGCGACGACGGATGGGCCGAACTCGACGCCGCGCTGCGCACCGACAAAGGTCTGCGGGGCCGCCTCTTCGGGCTCTTCGGAGCGTCCGCCGCGTTCGGGGATCATGTCGTGGCCCATCCGGATCGGTGGCGCATGCTCGCCGACACTCTCGAACTGCCCGACCGGCACACCTTCACCGGCCGAATGCTCGACTGTGTGGATGCGGCCCCCGAGACGGGGGGCCGCGACCACCGGCTCGTCTACCGCGCCGGCCTCACCGGACCGGAGGCGGTGGCGGCGCTGCGCACCACGTACCGGGATCAGCTGATGCTCATCGCGGCAGCCGATCTCGCCGCGACCGTCGAGAACGAGCCCGTCCTGCCCTATCTGGAGGTCGGGGCGCTGCTCGCCGATCTCGCCGACGCCGCCCTGACGGCGGCGCTCGCCGTCGCGGTCTCGACGGTGCTGCCCACCGAGCCGTGCACGATCGAC
>NZ_JAUZMZ010000024.1:0-40215 GCF_036327435.1 Rhodococcus chondri
ACGCTGCAGGGTGGACCCGAATTCGCGCGATGGCTCGAGGAGCGCGGCCCGCGGCCGCTTCCGCCGCCGGCTCCCGCCGAACCGACGTCGATCGCGCGCGAAGGCGACACGCTGCACGTGACGCTCGATCGTCCCGAGCGCCGCAACGCCTACGGCACGCAATTGCGCGATTCGCTGGTCGAGGCTCTGCGTCTCGCGCTGCTCGACGACAGTATCGAGCATGTGCTGCTGGACGGGGCGGGGCCGTCGTTCTGCGCGGGTGGTGATCTCGACGAGTTCGGGCGCACCCCCGATACGGCGATCGCGCACCTGATCCGTACCCGCGGGGGAGCGGGACGTCTCGTCGCTCGGCTCGCCGATCGCATCGAGGTACGTCTGCACGGTCACTGTGTGGGTGCGGGCATCGAGATCCCGGCGTTCGCCGGCCGGGTGGTCGCCGATCCGGCCACGGTGTTCCGGCTTCCGGAGGTGTCGATGGGGCTGATCCCGGGAGCCGGCGGCACCGTCAGTGTTCCGCGACGCATCGGACGGTGGCGTGCGATGCACCTCTTCGTCACCGCAGCCCCACTCGACGCGCAGCGCGCGCTCGAGTGGGGACTGGTCGACGAGGTCGCCCGACAGTCGATTTCCTTCAGGCCATGAGAGCGGTGAAACGCCAGTCCAGGACGGGTGCCGGCTCGGCGTCTGCACGGTGCGCGTAGACGAGCGACCGCAGCTCGAGCACACCGCCACCGCCTTCGAGCGGTTCGGCGGATTCGACGTGCAGGTCGCTGGTGAGAGTGTCGCCCTCGTGCACCGGACCGGTGTGATCGCACGACTTCCATCCGAGCACCGTCACCAGGTTCGGCAGGGCCCGCGACGCCTGCGACAGCGCCAGGCCGATCGTGTGCCCGCCGTACACCAGACGTCCTGCCGCGCCGACACGTTCGTCGTGGTGGGTTGCGGCGATGTTGAGGCTCAGGCGCGCGAGTTCCGGTGCGCTCGAGACGACATCACCACTCGACTGCAGCACGGCCCCGGCCAGCGCCGGATCGAAGTGCGCGCCCGGCACCCGCGACCGGTACTCGTCGAGATTCCAGCCCTCGGGGACGGCCCACTGCGGTTCGTCCTGCGGACCGATCGCGGACAGATCGTCGGCCGGCACGACCCGATCGGGGTCGGGGTTCTCGCTCAACGGCAGCATCGCGCAGCGGTAGAAGTCGAGGACGGTGTTGCCGTCCTGATCGACGGTGTTCATGCGCAGCGCGGCCAGGCCCGTCGGCTTGCGACCCGGTTTGGTCGAATTCTCCTTCAGCCCCACGACCTCGGTGGTCGTGTAGAGCGTGTCGCCGATTAAGGGGAACCGGCGGAAGCGCAGTCCGCGGTAGAACAGGTTGGCCTTGACGTGGTGGGTCACCAGCGTCGACTGGCCGATCGCGATGTCGGTGACGAACCCGGCGTGTGCCAGCGCGCCGCCCGCGACGGCGGTGGACAGGTGCCGGTCGAGCGGGAGGCGGAGCCGGTCGCCGAGGATCGTCTGATGGGCGGCCGCGAGGCCGTCGGTGAGCGTCACGGCGGGGGCGGTGTCGAAGACCTGGCCGACGGTCAGTTCGTCGAAGTAGGGTCCGCCCACCGAAACTGCGGTGGTCGTGGTGTTCAGGCCGGTCATGTCAGGCTCCGATCTTCGACAGGGTGCGGCGGGCGGCGACCGCGACGGCTTCGTCGAGCATCTGCCCGTCGAGCTGGGCGGCACCGGCGCCACGGCTTTCCGCGTCCTCGAGTGCCGCGAGCACCTTGCGGGCGGCGTCCACCTGGTCGTCGGTGGGGGTGAATGCTGCGGTGGCGGAATCGATCTGAGAGGGATGGATGACCCACTTGCCGTCGAATCCGAGGTCGGCGACCCAGCGCGCCGAGTGCCGGAACGCGTCGTCGTCGGCGATGCCGAGGAACGGTCCGTCGACGGCCTGGATCCCTGCGGCGCGGGCGGCGTGCAATACGCGGTCCTGCACGTACAGCCAATGCTCGGGTGCGGCGGTGCGGGAGCGGCCCAGGGCGGCGCCGAGGTCGGCGTAACCGATGATGACTCCGCCGATGCGCGGACCGGTGACGATCTCGTCGATGCGCTGCACACCGGCGGGCGTCTCGATCAGTGCCTGGACGGGCACACCGGAGGTCACGCCGAGGATGCGGTCTGCCTCGGCGAGGTCGGCGGCGCTCTCCACCTTGGGGATCACCACGGACGCGAGCGCGTCGCCGAGAGGGGAGCAGGCGAGCAGGTCGTCGTGGAACCACGGAGTGCCGAGGCCGTTGATGCGCACCGACACCGTGCGGTTTCGGCCGTGCTCGCGCACCAGGGGGTCGATGAGGTCGCGCGCGGCGTCCTTCTGGGCTGGAGTGACGGCGTCCTCGAGGTCGAGGACGACCTCGTCGGCGGAGGAGGCCAGGGCCTTGCCGGCCTTGCGTTCGTCGGAACCCGGTGCGACGAGCACTGCTCGCCTGCGGAGGTGTTGCTCGGAAGTCACGGAAACCTCATGGTCGAGACGGCGGGGAACGCGCATAAATGTACGGCCATTGTTGAGTGGTGCGCCAGTCGTATAGGTAGATGTAGCGGCATGCATCACCGATTTCACTGCGGAGCGTGCTGGAATTGCCGCTGTTGCGATTGACAATGGTTGCGACGACTACACAAAATGGCCGTACAAATAGCGTGGGTCCGGGGATCGGGGCCCGCAACGAGCCGAAGGACCCGCCCGTGAGCCCCCTGAACGACGAAGAAACCTTCCTGGTCAAGACCGTCCGCGACTTCATCGACCGCGAGGTCAAGCCGTCGGTGCAGGAGGTCGAGCACGCCAACGAGTACCCCGAGAAGTGGATCGAGCAGATGAAGCAGATCGGCATCTACGGGCTCGCGGTGCCCGAGGAGTACGGCGGCTCGCCGGTCTCGATGCCGTGCTACGTGCAGGTCACCGAGGAACTCGCACGCGGCTGGATGTCGCTGTCGGGGGCGATGGGTGGGCACACCGTCGTCGCGAAGCTGCTGTCGATGTTCGGCACCGAGGAGCAGAAGCGCAAGTATCTGCCCAAGCTCGCGACCGGCGAGATCCGCGCGACGATGGCGCTGACCGAACCGGGCGGCGGCTCCGACCTGCAGGCCATGACGACCATCGCCAAGCGTGACGGCGACGACCTGGTCATCAACGGCGCGAAGACGTGGATCACCAACGCACGCCGCGCCGGTCTGATCGCGCTGCTGTGCAAGACCGATCCGCAGGCCACCCCGCGGCACAAGGGCATCTCCGTCGTGCTGGTCGAGCACGGACCGGGCCTGACGGTCTCGCGCGATCTGCCGAAGCTCGGCTACAAGGGCGTCGAGTCGTGCGAGCTGAGCTTCGACAACTACCGGATCCCGGCCGACGCGATCCTCGGCGGCGAACCGGGCAAGGGCTTCGGGCACATGATGAAGGGGCTCGAGACCGGTCGTCTGCAGGTCGCGTCGCGTGCGCTCGGCGTCGCGGCCGCGGCGCTCGAGGACTCGCTCGCCTACGCGCAGCAGCGCGAGAGCTTCGGACAACCCATCTGGAAGCACCAGTCCATCGGCAACTATCTCGCCGAAATGGCCACCAAGCTCACCGCGGCCCGTCAGCTGACCCGCTATGCGGCCGAGAAGTTCGACAGCGGTGAACGCTGCGACATGGAAGCCGGCATGGCGAAGCTGTACTGCTCGGAGATCGCGATGGAGATTGCTCTCGACGCGGTGCGGATCCACGGTGGCTACGGCTATTCGACCGAGTACGACGTCGAACGCTACTTCCGCGACGCGCCGCTGATGATCGTCGGTGAAGGTACCAATGAGATCCAGCGCAACGTCATCGCGAGCCAGCTCGTTGCCCGCGGCGGACTGTGACCCGGTAGCAACTAGTATCGGGTCCGTCATGGACAACAGGGTGCGGGAGACAGAACCGGCCTACGCGCAGCTCGCGCGTCAGCTCCGGGAAGCCGTCGAGGCGGGGCAGTACAGCGACGGAGCCCGCCTGCCCACCGAAGCCGAACTCTCCGAACAACACGGGGTGAGCCGTCAGACGGTGCGTCGTGCCTTCCAGGATCTGGTGGCCGACGGCATCGTCTACCGGGTACCGGGACGCGGCACGTTTGCGAACGAGTCGAGCCGACGCTACCGCCGTCAGCTCGGTTCGATCGAGGATCTGCTGGCGCTCGCGGCCGACACGGTCATGGAGATCGTCGCGCCGCTGCGCCGCGGAGTCGACATCGACGCGGCCAGCCGGCTGCGTCTCGACACGGACGTGTTGTACACGGTGGTGCTACGACGCGTGCACGACGGAATCCCGTTTGCACACACCACCATCCATCTTCCCGAGGCTGTCGCGGCGCACGTCGTCGACGCGCCCGAGTTGCAGGCCGGGGCAGCGAGCCGGAACACGGTGATCGGGCTGCTCGAACCACATCTCGACAGCCCCATCGTCGAAGCCGCGCAGTCGATCACCGTCGCTCCCGCCACAGAGCAGGTCGCGGCAGAACTGAACTGCACGGTGGGGCATCCGCTGCTGCGGGTCGACAGGTTGTATTCGAACGAGGCGGGAGTGCCCACGGAACTGTCCGTGAGTTATTTTCTGCCGGAGCACTACACGTATCGCGTCACACTCAGACGAGCCGGTCACTGACGGCCGTCACCGACTACAGGAGTCAATACATGCGCGTCTTCAACGGGCTCGACGAGGTCGAAAAGGTCGTCGGCGAACACCTCGGCTACAGCGACTGGCTCGAGATCACCCAGGAACGGGTGAACCTGTTCGCCGAGGCCACCGGCGATCATCAGTGGATCCACGTCGATCCCGAAAAGGCCGCGAGCGGCCCGTACGGCACCACCATCGCGCACGGTTACCTCACGCTGTCGCTGCTCCCCGTCCTGGGCGCGAAGATCTTCCGCCTCGACGGCGTGAAGATGAAGGTCAACTACGGCAGCAACAAGGTGCGCTACCCCGCGCCGGTACCGGTCGGTTCGAAGGTCCGCGCCGGCGCGGAGTTCAAGACCTTCGACCGCACCGCGAAGGGCGCGAACCTCGTCGTGGGCTACACCGTCGAGATCGAAGGATCGGACAGGCCGGCGCTCGTCGCCGAGACGGTCGTCGTTCTCGTTCCCTGATCCGAACCTCTACGGGAGCACAACATTCAGGATGCGGTCGTCGTCGTCCGCCGGCTGCCCGCGACCGTCACGGTTCGAGGTGGTCAGCCACAGCGACGCGTCCGGCGCGACGACGACGGTCCGCAACCTGCCGTATTCGCCCGTGAAGAAGTCGGTCGGCGACGCTGCGCCTCCGTCGGGCAGGACATCGATGCGCCACAACCGTTCTCCGCGTAGCGATGCCATCCACAACCGTCCGTCCGCGAACGCGAGCCCCGACGGTGATGCCTCGGACACCGGCCACGTCAGGACGGGATCGACGAATTCGTCGCCGCCCCCGGCGCCCTCGACCTCGGGCCAACCGTAATTGCCGCCCGCGGTGATCAGGTTGAGCTCGTCGACGTCGTTCTGCCCGAATTCCGAGGCCCACAACCGGTCCCGGTCGTCGAACGCGAGGCCCTGCACGTTGCGGTGACCGAGTGAGTACACCGGCGACGCGGGGTCCGGATTGCCCGGCGCGGGTTCGCCGTCGACGGTGATCCGCAGGATCTTGCCGCCCAGCGAGCCGGGATCCTGCGCGAGCTCGCGATCGCCGGCCTCTCCCGTTGCCGCGTACAACATCCCGTCGGGACCGAATACCAAGCGACCACCGTCGTGGATCCTCCCGGCGGGGATACCGTCGAGGATCACCGTCGGCTCCGAGAGCGTCGTGCCGTCAGAGTTCGTGCTGTAGGTCGACCGCAGGATCCGATTGTCCTCGGACGTCGTGACGTACAGGAAGACGAACCGGTCGGTGTCGAACGTGGGCGAGACCGCGATACCGAGCAGGCCGGATTCGCCCTGCGCCACCGTCTCGTCGATCCGGCCCACTTCTCGCACCGAGTTGTCGGTGCCCACCTGAAGGATCCGTCCGGTGTCGCGTTCGGTGACCAGTGCGGCGCCGCCGGGGAGGAACGCGATCCCCCACGGGGTGTCCAACCCGGAGGCGACGTTGCCGGCGACCTGCGGTGTGGCGGTGGCCTGCGGCGTATTCGACGGGACGCTCGCGGCGGGGTCGGACGCACAGGCCACCAGCGGCAGCATCGATGCGGCCGCGATCAGACGAGCCAGGCGTATGCGCGTCACGAGTTGCATCCTCTCGCGGCGACCGTCCAGCGGTCCACCACCGCATCGTCGCCGACCGGATCACCCGAGATCACGATCAGCCCGTCCGCGAGATTGACGGCATTGCACACGTGATTGGGAATCACGCGGACCCGTTCGCCGAGGCCGGGCCGGGTGGGCGCGCTGGGCCACTGCACTGTTGCGTGATGCTCGGACAGCGCGGTGATCCGCGCATCCGGCTCGCCGAGTATCCGCCCGTAGCCGGACGCCCACGGTGCTCGATCGGCGCCGAGCACCTTGCTGCCGGTATCGAGGACGACGACCTCGCCGCGCGCGGACACCACCGTGGCCAGTGCGGTGAGCGCAATATCTGCTTCGGTGACGGCACCGAGCTCGAGTTGCTGTGCGTCCCCGAATACGTAGACGCCGGGCCGTAATTCGGTAGCGGCGGTGGGTACGTCGAGGAAGGCAGTGGGCGACGAGCCGCCGCTGATCACCGCCGGTTCGATGCCCACCTCGCGCAATGCCGCGGCCGCGACGCCGAGGGCATCGGCCTCTTCCTTCGCGGCCACCGGCGTCACCCCGGGACCGTAGGAATGACCGGGGAAGGTGAAGACGCCGAACACTTCGAGACCTGCGGCCCGGGCCGCCGCGGCGACTGCACCGGCCTGTTCGGGGGCGACACCGGTGCGGTGGTGACCGCTGTCGACTTCGACGAGCACCCCGACGTCGGTGCCGGCGTGTGCGGCGAGAGCCCGAGCGACCTCTGCCGAATCGATGCCCGCGGCAACACGTGCCCGTTCGGTGAGTGCGCGCAGACGCGCGCCGCGTGCGGCATCGACCCACAGCGGATAGGCGACGAAGATGTCGTCGAACCCGGCGCCGGCGAAGACCTCCGCTTCGGACACGGTCGCGACGGTGAGACCCTGCGCACCGGCGTCGAGCTGACGGCGGGCGATCTCGATGCATTTGTGTGTCTTGACGTGCGGGCGCACCGCGAGTCCGCGTTCGCGGGCCGACGCCACGAGCCGCGCGATGTTGTGGTCCAGAATGTCGCGGTCGACGAGTAGTACCGGCGTCGCCTCGAGTGTCATGGCGACACCCTAACGAGTCGGTGGGGCGTCGCTCGGGGCCAGTTCCGCGGCGATCGTCCGGAACAGGGAATCGGCCTGGTTCGTGTATCCGCCGGTCGCATCGAATGCTTCCGGATCGTAGGTCGTGGCGACCGCGATCGCGATCTTCTTCGACGGCAGGTATGCCTCCACCGCCGACGCGCCCGCGAACATCGGGTTCTGGAGCAACCAGTTGCCGGAGATGACGACGCCCAGCCCGTAGGTGTATCCGTCCGATTGTTCGAAGCATGTCGGGCAGCCCGGCTGCGCACGCGTCCTGCCGCGGAGGTCGGTCGAGATCATCGCCCGGTACGACTCGGGTGAGAGCAGCTCACCGGTGCCGACGGCGATCGCGGTGTCGTGGAGGTCGAAGATGGTGCTGGTCTGCACGGCGCCGTTCGTGATGGTCCACGACGGGTTCCAGAACGTGCTCTCCTCGTAGAACGCTGTTTCCGGTGGGATGCCCAGGGCCTGGCGACGCTCGGAACTGAACGCGTGCAGCACCGGTTCCGGCATCGTCGCCGTCTGCGCCGCGTGCGTGTCGTCCAACCCCAGCGGGTCCAGCACCTTCTCCTGGACGAGGTCTGCGACCGGTCGGCCCGTGATCTTCTCGAGCGCGAGGCCGAGGATCACGTAATTGGTGTGGGCATAGTTCCAATTGGTGCCGGGCTCGTACAGCAAGGGTTTCGACGTGGCGTACGCGAGGAGCTCCTCGGCCGTCCACGAACGGAACGGATCCGCATACGACGCATCGGCGAACTCGTCGTTGCCGATCACGTAATCCGGGTAGCCCGAAGTCATCTGCGCCAGCTGGCCGAGCGTCACCCGATCGGTATGCGGGATCTCGGGCAGCCACCGCGACACCGTGTCGTCGAGGGTCACGCTGCCTTCGTCGACGAGTTGCAGCAGCACGGTCGAGACGTACGAGATTGCGACGGCGCCGTTGCGGAAATTCATGTCGGTGGTCGCCGGCACGCCGGTCATCGACTCACCGACCGCGCGGGTGACGATCTCCTCGCCGTCCACGGTGACCCGCACGAGCACCGCGCGGAGGTGGCTGTTCTTCCTCGCCTCGTCGACGATCCTCATGATCGCCTCGGCCTGCGCGGGCGCGGAGCTTTCGGCGGCGGTCGCCGTCTGCGCGGTATTCTCCGCTTCACCGGAGGACGAACATGCCGAGACGACACCGCACGCGCAGATCAGCGCGAAGATTTTGCGCCCTGGGAGCATGCAGGCAGTTTGGCAGATGCAGGGCACCGCTGTTGTGAGAATCTCTATCCGTCGAACCCGAACACCCCGACGCTAGGAGCATTTCCATGTTGAGCACGATGCAGGACGCACCGTTGTCCATCGCGCAGCTGCTGGTCCACGGCAGCACCGTTCATGGCGACGCCGAAGTCGTGACGTGGACCGACTCCGGTCCGCGTCGGCGTAACTACGCGGAGGTCGGCAGGCGGTGCGCCGCGCTGGCGCACGCGCTGCGCGGACTCGGAATCACCGGGGACCAGCGGGTGGCGACATTCATGTGGAACAACGCCGAGCATCTCGAGGCGTACCTGGCGATACCGTCGATGGGCGCGGTGCTGCACACCCTCAACATCCGCCTGTTCCCGGAGCAGTTGATCCACGTGGCCAACCACGCCGAGGATCAGGTGATCATCGTCGATCCGACGCTGATCCCGCTGCTCACGCCGCACCTGCCCGCGTTGACCACCGTCCGGCACATCATCGTGACCGGCGATTCCACAGCCGGATTCGAGGCACCGGAGGGCGTACAGGTCCATGCATACGAAACGCTGATCGCAGACCAGCCCACCACGTTCGATTGGCCCGAGGTCGACGAGCGCTCCGCGGCCGCGATGTGTTACACGTCCGGCACCACTGGAGACCCGAAAGGTGTCGCCTACTCGCACCGTTCGATCTATCTCCACTCGATGCAGGTGTGCATGACCGATGGGCCCGCCCTCGCGCAGGGCGACCGCACCCTTGCGGTAGTGCCGCAGTTCCACGCCATGTCCTGGGGACTTCCCTACGCGGCTTTCATGATCGGCGCGTCGCTGATCATGCCGGACCGTTTCCTGCAGCCGGCGCCGCTGGCCGAGCTGATCGCGGCCGAGCGTCCTACCTTCGCAGCCGCCGTCCCCACGATCTGGCAGGGATTGCACCTGTATCTCGAGGAGCATCCGCAGGACATCTCGTTCATGAAGGAGGTCCTCATCGGTGGGTCCGCGGTGCCGCCCGCACTGATGCACGCCTTCGAGAACGAACATGGTGTGCGGGTGCTGCACGCGTGGGGCATGACCGAAACCTCGCCGCTCGGCTCGGTTGCCCGCCCACCGGCGGGTGTCGAAGGTGACGAGCGGTGGCGCTACCGGTACACGCAGGGCCGGTTCTCGGCGTCGGTACGGGCACGGATCGTCGACGACGCCGGCAATGTGGTGCCGAACGACGGCACCAGCATCGGTGAGCTGGAGGTCCGCGGACCGTGGATCACCGGCTCGTACTACGGCGTGGATGCTCCGGACAAGTTCGACGACGGATGGTTGCGCACCGGGGACGTCGGGTCGATCACCCCGGACGGTTATCTCACTCTCACCGATCGCACCAAGGACATCATCAAGTCCGGCGGGGAGTGGATCTCGTCGGTGGACCTCGAGAACGCTGTGATGGGCCACCCGGACGTTCTCGAAGCCGCGGTCATCGGGGTGCCGGACGAGAAGTGGGACGAGCGGCCGCTCGTCGCCGTCGTGCTGCGTGAAGGCAGTACCACAGGCGTCGACGAGCTGCGTGAGTTCTTGTCGGACAAGGTCGCCAAGTGGCAGCTGCCCGAGAACTGGACCGTGATCAGCGAGGTCCCGAAGACCAGCGTCGGCAAGTTCGACAAGAAGCGCCTGCGGTCGCAGTTCCAGGAGGGCGCCCTCGACATCACCCGGCCATGACGTGACGGGCCCCGTCCCCGCGGGCCAGGTCTTCGACGGGCTGCCGAAGATCGTGTCCGCGGGGGTCCGTGTCGGAGTGCGTAACGCCGGTGCGGATGTCGACGATCTCGACCGTGAACATTCGAGTTCGATGTCTCAGGGGTCCGGGCAGTCTCGAGGTGGGGGTGGGTTGTGAAAAGAACAGTTGGGGTGTGGTTGTTCGCTGTAGGGCTGGTGGTCGCAGGTTGTGCCGATGGTGGCGCGTCGAACGAGGGGGCGGGCGCATCTTCTGCGACACCGACCGTCGCGACAACGACCGTCACGACACCGACTGTCGCGGCAGCGACTTCGACGAGTGCCGCACCGACGTCTGCAACGTTGCCGGGCGCTGCTGCCGAGCCGTCGGTGTCGATGGAACCCGCAGCCGGTGTGGCCGCGCCGGACGCGACGGAAATCGTGAGCGAGCCGCCCGTTGTCGGGCAGGTGGGTGGTGACGAACCGAGTCAGGTAATCGACCCCAACCCGTTCGATTGCGTCGGCGACGTCTGCCCCAATCCCTACACGGACGCGCCGCCCCCGGATCCGAACGCAGATCCCCGGAATCCGCAAATTTCGTGGTGCGGAACCGATAAGAACGTCCACAACCGCGGCGCGACGGTGTACGACGATGGTTCCTGGACGCCGTGGACGCAGTTCTGCGCCGACCAGTTCGATGCCGTGAACAACCCGCCCAATCCGCCGGGAACGATGGGCGGCGGCGGAGCTGTGGCAGGTCCGTGCCGTTCCGACGAAGAGGGAACGATCACGTACACCCCCGACATGCGAAAGCAACAGTGCTCGGGTGGACATTGGGTCTACGTTCGGTGATCGCAGAGGGTTCCGTGGAGCGCGCCGCCACAGGAAGACGCTTTTAGAGAGTGCGCGTCCTCTTTCTCGAGCTACACTTCCGGCATGACTAGTGGTGGAGATCACATCCGCGGGGAATTCGACCTGGTGGTGCGTGGGGGACTGTGGTTCGACGGCACCGGTGCGCCCGGCGTCGTACGCAATCTCGGGATCAAGGACGGCGTGGTCGCGACCGTGAGCGCCGACGACCTCCCGGTCGGGCCGGGCACCGAGGTGCTCGAGGCCGAGGGGCGCTGGGTGATGCCCGGCTTCGTCGACACTCATACCCACTACGACGCCGAAGTGCTCGTCGCCCCCGGATTGTCGGAGTCGGTGCGACACGGGGTCACCACGGTGCTCATGGGCAATTGCTCGATCTCGACGGTGTACGTGCCACCTGTCGATGCCGCCGACCTGTTCAGCCGTGTCGAAGCGCTGCCGCGCGAACACGTGCTCACAGCGCTCGAACGTTCGAAGACGTGGAAGTCTCCCGCGGAGTACGTCGACGCCCTGAATGCGCTTCCGCTCGGTCCGAATATCGCTGCCTTCGTGGGTCATTCGGATGTCCGTGCGTCGGTGATGGGGCTCGGCCGCTCCACCGAATCCGCCAACCGTCCGACCCGTGCCGAACTTGCCGCCATCGACACCGCAGTGGAGAAGGCGCTCGACGCGGGTTTTCTCGGCGTATCCACGATGACGAATCCGTGGGACAAGATGGACGGCGACCGCTACCGGTCGCGCACCCTGCCCTCCACGCACGCGTCGTGGTCGGAATTCCTTCGCCTGCACCGGATTCTGCGTCGGCGCGGCCGTACGCTGCAGGCGGTGCCGAACCTCAACACCAAGTACGATGTCGCGTTCTTCGCACTCGCGAGCACCGGGTTGGGTCGCCGGCCGATGAAGACGTCGGTCCTCGCCGCGGCCGACACGAAGGCCGAACGCTGGGTCAACCGTATCTTCGGCCCGATCGCGTTCGTCGCCAACAGAATCGGCAAGGGTGCGTTCCGCTGGCAGCATCTCCCGACGACGTTCGAGGTGTACTCCGACGGCATCGACCTGGTGGTGTTCGAGGAGTTCGGGTCGGGCCGTGCCGCCCTGCACCTGCAGGACGAGATCGACCGCAACGCACTGCTGCGCGACGAGGCCTACCGCCGGTGGTTCCGGCAGGATTTCGAGAAGAAGTTCTCGCCGCGAGTGTGGCACCGCGACTTCGACGACACCCGCATCGTCGAGTGCCCGGACTCGTCGCTCGTGGGCCGCTCGATCGGAGAGGTGGCCCGCGAGAAGAAGTTGCACCCCGTCGACGCCTTCCTCGACCTCGTCGTCGAGTACGGCCGGAAATTCCGGTGGCACACCGTCATCGCGAACGACCGGCCCGAGGTGGCCAATCGGCTCGTCCGCACGCCGGGCGTCACCCTCGGTTTCTCCGACGCGGGAGCGCACCTGCGCAACATGGCGTTCTACAACTTCGGCATCTGCCTGCTGCGCCGCATCCACGAATACGAGCAGCGCGGAAACCCGGTGATTCCGCTCGAGACCGCGGTGCACAAGCTCACCGGTGAACTCGGCGGCTTCTACGGAATCGATGCCGGGCACCTGAGGGTCGGCGACCGCGCCGATCTGGTGGTGATCGATCCCGAGGGCCTGAACGAGGACACCGATCGGTACCACGAGGCGCCGATGAAGGAGTTCGGTGGGCTGAGCAGGATGGTCAACCGCAACGACGCCGCAGTCACCGCGACGGCCGTGGCCGGAGAGGTCGTCTTCCGCCAAGGGCAGTACGTGCCCGGGTTCGGCGAGACGGTCGGTACCGGCAGGTTCCTCAGGGCCGGCGTCGAAGAGCGGGGTCCGGCGCCCGTTCGCACCGTCGCCACCCGCACCGAACCCGTCCGGTCGACGGCTCCCTCCGGGTCGTTTTGAGCGCTCCGGCCGGCGCAGGGGTAGTCCGGCAACAGCGGCGCACTCAGCAGGAGCGCAGGCAGGAGACCATCGGGCGCATTCTCGACGCGACGATCGCCTCCCTCGCCGAGTCGGGCTACACCGCCACCACCATCGGGGAGGTGTGCCGTCGGTCCGGGGTGTCGTCGGGCGGGGTGTTCCGGCACTTCCCGACACGGCTGGACCTGATGGTCGCGGCGGCAGACACGGTGCGCGACCGGCAATTCGCCGGATTCCGGGCAGGTCTCGAGCAACTCGGCGGACCCGACGCGACATTCGAATCCGTGCGTCACTGCCTGCGGCTGCTGCGCCAGGCGTGCCGGGCTCCGATGAATGCCGCATGGTACGAACTGCTCGGCGCGGCCCGCACCGACGCCCGCCTGCGCGAACACCTCGCGCCGATGGCGGAGCGCTACCACGCCCAGATCGCCGAGTTCGGGCGGTCGCTGCCCCTCGCCGCGCGCTTCGCGCCCGAGGAGTTCGACACCATTCTGTTCTCGCTCGTGCACCTGTTCGACGGTGAGGCGTTGACCGCGACCGTCCATCCGCAACCCGAGCAGGAGGACCCGCGTGTGGAAATGCTGGCCCGATTACTGGTGGACGTCACACCTCGCATAAGTTCGGATAATGAGCAATGAGAACGGATCTGCTCCCCAATGGTTCGCCGATGCGCTCGCAGCGCCCGTCGACACCGGCAGAACGACGGTGGACGGTGCCTCCATCAGCTATCGAGCATGGGGGGACCCGGGGCAGCCCGGCATCGTCCTCGTGCACGGCGGCATGGCGCATTCACGCTGGTGGGACCACATCGGACCGCAGCTTGCGGACGGTCGCCGCGTCGCCGCGCTGGATCTGAGCGGACACGGCGAGAGCGATCATCGTGAGCACTACGCCCTGGATCTGTGGGCCGACGAGGCGCTCGCCGTCGCCGAAGCCGCCGGCATCACCGGCCCACCCGTCCTCGTCGGGCACAGCATGGGCGGAATCGTGTCGTTCGCGGCGTCGCATCTTCGGGGTGAACACCTCGCGGGTGTGATCATCCTCGACTCGCCGATCCGCGACCTGTCGCCCGAGGAAATGGAAATGCGCGTCAAGGCGGTCGCGAACGCGGGACCGCCGAAGGTGTATCCGACGGTCGAGGAAGCGGTCGGCCGGTTCCGGCTTGTACCTCCGCAGGACACCGCCGAACCGTTCGTGCTCCGCCACATCGCCCGCACGTCGTTGAAGCAGGTCGACGGCGGCTGGTCGTGGAAGTTCGACAACCTGCGGATGGGGCGCGAATCGCGGCGCAGCCTCGAGGCGATGGACCCGAATTGCCGCCTCGCCTACTTCCGCTGCGAGCACGGCATCGTCAGCGACGCATTGTCGGCGCAATTGCGCGAGCAGTTCGGCCCCGATGCCATGATGACCGAGTTGCCCGCGGCCGGGCACCATCCGATGATCGACCAGCCGCTGGCCGTGGTCACCGCGGTCCGCACCGTACTTTCGTCGTGGAGGCGATAGTGGAGGCGATCGAGCTGTGAACCCGCTGCGGCACGTTGCGATCCGGTTGGGCGCGCAGTCGTGGTTGCCCCGCTACGCGCGCTACATCATTGCCGCGGACGAATCACTCCAGAAGCTCTCCGGCGGCCGGCTCGCGTTACTTGCGCTCGCCGGGTTGCCGGAACTGGTGCTCACCGTCCGCGGACGCAAGACCGGTGAACCACGGACGACTCCGCTGCTGTGTGTGCCGCATGCGGGAGGCTGGCTGGTCGCCGGCTCGAACTGGGGACACCCGCGTACCCCGGCGTGGGTGTACAACCTGCGGGAGGCGGACGAGGCGACGGTGACGTTCGGTGGGCGCAGCACGACCGTATCGGTGCGAGTCGCCGAGGGGGCCGAGCGCGAACAGCTGTGGCGGGAAATGGTTACGGTGTGGCCGAACTACGACCGATACGCCGAGCGGACCGACCGGCAGATCCCGTTGTTCGTCCTGACCCCGCGCTCCTGAGGCGCCGCGTCATACCGGTGCGTGGACGTCGGCTTCCTCGACACTGACGGGCTTGCGTCGTTCGCGCAGCAGGTGCCGCGCCGCCCAGTCGAGCCAGAATCCGAGGAAACCGATCACGACGATCACGGCCATCACCTGGTCGTAGGCAAGCTGATCGCGCGCGTTCAGAATCTGGTAGCCCAGCCCGGACCGTACCCCGAGCATTTCGGCGGGCACGAGCACCACCCAGGCGATGCCGAGACCGACCCGCAGACCGGTCTGCACCTGCACGCGTACCGCGGGCAGCACCACCGAGGTGAGCAGTTCCAAGCGGGTCGCGCCGAAGGAACGCGCCACCATCAGGTGCCCCGGATCGATGCTGTGCACTCCGGCTGCGGTGTTGATGACGATCGGCCACACGGCGGCCGCGGCGATGAGGAAGAACACCGGCTGGTGGCCGATGCCGAACAGCGCCACGGCAATCGGCGCCCAGGACAGCGGTGAGATCATCCGGAGGAACTGCATGACCGGCATCGTGGCGCGCTCGACGAGCGGGCTGAGCCCGAGCAGCAGACCGAGGGGGATGCCGAGGGTCGCCGCGATGAGCAGCCCGACGAGCAACCGCCACAGGCTCGCGAGGATGTCGGGCAGCAGGACGCCCCGGGAGAACAGATCCGCGATGGCCGGTGCGACGTACTGGGGTGCGAACTCGCGGATGAGCGACTCCGGCCCTACCAGGACGGTGGTGATCAGCCACCACAGTGCCACCGCGACCACGATCGCGACGGCCTGTGGAAGGAGCGGAAGGTGCCGGGCGGGCCGGGCCGGGGTACTCACGAGAGGTCGACCTCCTCGGTGCGGGTGAGATCTGCGGGGAGACCGAAAGCGTCCGTCCCGGACACCCGGGTCAGGGCGGTGCGGACGAACCGGTCGTCGACGAGGTCGCGATGAACCGTGGCCGGATCGATCCGGGACAGAAATCCGGTGTCGCCGTCGACGATCGTGTGGTGCATGGCCTCGACCAGGGCGCTGGTGAAACTCGGGAAGGGGAACGGCTGGTAACCGATCTGTTCCGGCTGCCAGTACGGGTGCAGCGTTTCCGCGTTGCGCCCCGGATACGTCAGAGCCTTGGTGATCGCGGGCAACGGCTGCGGCAGATAGCGGTCCGCCAGCAGTTCCGCGGCGGCGGGCCGATCCGCACCGAGTTGCAACTGTGCGGTCACCACCGAATTCGTCAGTGCCTGCACGACGCCGGGATTCTCCTCGATGAGATCCTCGTGGACGAGTAGCGCACAGCACGCGTGGTCGCGCCACAGATCTCCGAGGAAGCGGTGGATACGCCCGACGCCACGAATCTCGGCGGCCGCGTTGAACGGGTCGGCCACGGTGAATCCGGCGATCGACCCGTTGGCCAAGGCGGGAATCATGTCGGAGGGCCCCATCACGACGAGTCCGACGGTGCCGGCCGAGCGCGACGGCGCCTGGCGGACGACGGGACGCAACCCGTGCGCCCGCAGTAGTTGCTGGATCGCGATGTTGTGGATCGACCACCAGAACGGAATCGCGATCTGCTCTCCGGCGAGTTGCCCGAGGTCGGTGATGTGCGGGGCAACGGTGAGCGCCGAGCCGTTGGTGTGGTTCCACCCGAGGATCCGGACCGAGCTGCCCAGCCCGTAGCGCAACTGCACGGCCATCGGCATCAGCAGGTGCACGACGTCGACCTGCCGGCTGACGAAGGCCTCCGCGAGTGACGCCCAGCTGCGGAACAGCACCGGCTTCGCGCCGTCCACGACGCCGGGCGGGTACAGGCCGGAACCGTGCGCGACGAGCAGAGGCGCGGCATCGGTGATCGGAAGGTAACCGATGCGGAGCTGTCCGGTGGTGTTGCTGCGGTCGGCGGTCGCGGTGCGAGCGAGGTCGACGGCACCGGCGATACCACCGGCGGCGGCGAGTCCCAGTGCGCCGCGCAGCAGGGTCCGCCGCGCTATCGACCCACGGTGATCGGTGGGCCCGCTCATGTCGGTGTCATGTCGTGCTCGGTGTCATGTCGTGCTCAGGGACGAATCGCGGTAGTGCGCAAGGATATCGGTGCGCAGACCGTCGCGGTGCCCGTCCTCGAGATCGCCGATCTGCCACTGCTGCCGTACGGTACCGCCGCGCCCGAACAGCGCAATCCGGTCGCCGAGACGCAATGCCTCGTCGATGTCGTGGGTGACGAGCACGGTCGTGAAGCCGAGGTCGCGGGCGAGATCGGCGAGCCACGACTGCAGGTCGCCGCGGGTTGCCGGGTCGAGTGCGCTGAACGGCTCGTCGAGCAGCAGCAGCCGGGGCCGTACCGCGACAGCGCGGATCACGGCGATGCGCTGTGCCTGGCCACCGGATAGTTGCTCGGGGTAGTAGCCGCCGAGCGAGGAGAGGCCGAACCGATCGAGCAGTTCGTCGGCATATGCCGTATCGAACCGCTCGCGGTGCACGGCGAAACGCCCGCCGAAGGCAATGTTCTCGCGGACCGTGAGCCATGGCATCAGGAACGGTTGCTGGAACACCACGCCCGTGTGCGGACGGGTGTCGTCGTCGGAGTCGGGCCAGTCGATCGCGCCGCGGTCGAGATGGTCGAGTCCCGCGACGATGCGCAGCAGCGTCGACTTGCCGCTGCCGCTGCTACCGAGCACCACGAGGAATTCGCCGGTGGCGATGTCCAGGTCGACACCCTGCAGTACGGGAGTCCTACGACCGGCGAAACTCTTGTAGCCGTTGACTATTCGTACTGCGACAGTTCCCACCGCAACTGTCCTTCCGACGGTGACTGGATCGGAAGAAACGCCGCTTCGCGGAACCTCCGGTTGGTGGCGCTGGCCGACGCGTAACCGGCGCCGCCGCGCAGGGTCGCTTCGAGCCGGGTTGCCGCCACCGCAACGAGCGAACCGTCGAGCCGCAGCCGGATCAGGTCCGCCGCGGTCGCCGTCGTGGGATCGGCGGCGTACCGGTACAGCCGTTCGCGCAGCGACTCGTACTGCGTCGAGAGCAGTTCGTGTTCTCCGGTGAACTGCTCGCCGAGTCCGTGCAGGCGCGTTGCGGCCTCGGCGAGGGCGGCGCGGGCGATGCCGACGCAGAACGAGGTCTGCAGCAGCAGGAACGTCGGGCGGATGGAGCTGCAGAAGTCCGCCAGTTCGTCGGTCAGCACGTCCGCCGCCGGGATCCGGACAGCGTCGAACTTCAGTGACGTCGACGACGTGGCACCCAGCGCCAGCAGTTCGGGCGACTCGTTGATGTGCACGCCCGGTGTATCGGCGCGTACGACGGCCACGATGCGACCACCCTCGGCGGTCCGAGCCGGGAAGACGATCAGCGAATCGGGAAAGACGTTGGACGCCCAGTGGATCGGGCCCGACACGGTGAAACCGTCGGTGGTGCGCTCGGCGAGTAGGGGCAGCTCGCCGAGTCCGGCCAGATGCTTGAGAGCAGCAGCCATCGCGGTGACGCCGACGAGCCGGCCGGATGCGAGGTCGTCGCGGTAGCGCGACCGCAGGGGCTGTGGTGCGCGGTCGACGTATTCGAGCGCCATGCGCTGCGCCCACAGGGAGAACCCCACGGTGAGCGACTCGGCGGCGATGTCGTCGATGACCGCGGCCATATCGTCGAGACACTCTCCGCCGAGCCCGTTCTCGAGCAGTCCGAGCTCGCCGATGCGGACGAGGTCGGTGCGGATGTCTGTCTCACCACGATCGAGCGCTGCGGCACGGTCGCGGACGAAGTCCGCAATTGTGTTGCGCTGCTGCTCGTTCGGTCGCTGGATGGCCGCGGTCATCGGTTCGATTATCCTTCGAGGGAGTGGATGCGGTCGATCGGAGTGCTGACGACCTCGCGGGCACGCACGACGGCGTCCTCGTCGGGGGCGTTGTAGAAGCACAGGCACTTGTCCATGTCCTCACGGACATACGTGCGCAGGAAGCTCACTTCCGGCACGTCGGCGTACTTCGGCGAGTTCGCCTTCTTCCGCGCCAGGTAGGTCTCCATGTCGATGGTGTCGGGGATATCCCATTCGACAAGGTAACCGGCGGTGGGCCGCGCAGCCTTGATCTGGTCCAGGTCGGCGCCGACCAGGCGAACTTCGTTGGGGCCCACGACTTCCGCGACATCGAGGTTTGCGGCCTCGAGCTGCGCCGCGCGGCAGGCGTTGAACTCGGCGATCGCGAAGACGCGCTGTGCGCCGGAGGTCACCTGGGATTCGATCAGTTCGCCGCCGGCGGCGACAACCGCGTCGTCGAACGCCTTGATGGCGGCCTCGGCCTGGCCCGCGGCGGGCACGAGTTCATACAGAGACAGCGACATGGAGTCACCTTCCGAAAAGCAGGGGTGGGGATTGTTACCGGTGCGCCGAAATGGGCTCGCACAACATGCGAAAGATCCGAAAGGCGTAGGGGTCCGGTCAGGGCTGGAAACGACGACACGCAGCACCGGCCACCCGCACGAGATCCACGTGCAGGCGACGGGTCAGAAGGCTGTGTGTCACGGCGCCCACGATACAGGTGGATAGAACGGTCTGTCTATCGGCGTCGATCCGTTACGCTGGTGGGGTGCGTTCCACTGCCGAAACCCCCACCAAGCGCTCTCCCGCAGAACGGCTGCTGGAGACGGCCGGCGAATTGTTCGCCGAGTACGGCATCCGTGCAGTGGGCGTCGACCGCATCCTCGCCGAATCCGGAGTCGCGCGCGCGAGCCTGTACACGGCGTACGGCTCGAAGGACGCGCTGGTGCACGCCTACCTCGACGGACTCGACCGCCGTGATCGCGCGCGCTGGAACGAGGCCGTCGAGGCGTTGGACGATCCGGTCGCCAAGATCTTGACGTTCTTCGATCTCGCGCTTGCCTCGGCACCGAGGAAGAACTTCCGCGGATGCCAGTATGCAAACGCCGCAACGGAATTCCCGCAGGAACGTATCGAGCCTGTCCTTGCTCACCGGGAGTGGCTGCGTTCGACCCTCGTCGAATTGCTCGAGCAGGCCGGAGTCGCCGACCCGAAAGGCACGGCCGAGCAGATCCGGCTGATCTACGACGGTTCGCTCGCCGGCTCGAAATTCGAGCACTCGGCCGACCCGATCCGATTCGGTCGCGAAATGGCGGCCGCGGCGATCTCGGCGGCCTGAATACCCGGCCGTTCGACGCTCGGCCTTCAGAACGGCGGCTGCGACGGGGGCTCCGGAGCCGGGACGCGTTCTCTGCGCGTCGTGGCACCGGGCCTCACGAGGACACGGAAGCTCACGCCCGCGGTGACGAATGTGAGAGCCGCGCCTATCAGGCCCGCAACCCATGCCGATTCGTCGCGCTCGCCCACCGTGTACCCGGCCAGCGCGCCGTCGGCGAGTCGGTGCTCGCGTACGTTACGGGCCATGCAGTCGCCGGTGCGTGTTTCCGTGGCGCTCTCGCAGCCGCGCCGGGTGGCGGCGTCGAGCGCATCCGGACTGCTGCTCGCAAGGGGTGCCAGGGCTCCGGCGACGATGAGCGTCGCGAATCCGAGGGCGCCCATGAGTTGCACACGGGTCAGTCGCGGTGACGGTGCCGGTCGCGCTCCGCCGCGGAGCAGGCGTACCGCATCCGGACGCGCCCATGCGACGGCCACAACCACTGCCGCCGTGACCAGGCCCTCCACGATGCCGACCGGAACGTGCACCCCGTAGAGATAGGCGACATCGGCGAACGGGACGGCGGTGCCACCGAGGGCGTACTCGACCACGAAGCCCGTCGTCGCGGCTCCGATCGACACGAAGCCCGCCGCGAACGCGGCCCCCGCCAGGGCGGTGAGCGGGGACTGTGGGCGGCGCCGCCGCAGCAGCTCCCGCAGCAAGACAGCACTCGCGTAGCCGGCCGCGACACCGGCCAGAGCCATGTTGGTGATGTTCGTGCCGAGCGCGCTCAAGCCGCCGTCGGCGAACACGAATGCCTGCACCACCAGCACGATCGTCACGCACAGCGCGCCGGTGAACGGTCCGACGAGCAGCGCGGTGAGCGCGCCGCCGACGACATGCCCGCTCACCCCGGGCAGCACCGGCACGTTGATCATCTGCAGCGCGAACACGAACGCGGTGAGCAGACCGGCGACCGGTGCGGACCGTTCGTCGAGTTCGCTGCGGGCCCGCCACGCGGCGAGTGCCACGCCCAGCGCGGCCACGATGTAGAACAGCGTCGAGGCGCGCGCGTCGACCAGTCCGTCGCTCATGTGCATGGCTTGGACATCCACCCGACGACCTCCCACGGTGACGGTGCGTTCTCGCAGAAGCGTAGTGGGCTGTTCCCTGCCGGTGGCCGATTTCGCGCAGCGTGCCGGGAGGGCGATCCGGCGTGGACCGTGTACAGGAACAGTAACCTGTTCTATATTTCGTACATGTATGAGTGGTCAGACACCGATCTCATGTTCCGCGACGCGCTGCGTGGCTTCATCGAGAAGGAAATCCGCCCCCACGTCGACAGGCTCGAGTCCGGTGAACTGCCGCCGTTCGACATCATCCGCAAGATGTTCGCCGCATTCGGCATCGACGAGATGGCGCGTGAATCGCTGACCCGCGCCCTCGAGAAGGAGGAAAGGGGGGAACGTTCGTCGGGTGGCAGCGGCGGTACGGGTGGATCGCCGGGCATGGCAGCCCTGCTCAACATCGAGATCGCCGGCGTGAGCCTCGGTCTCGTCGCGTCGATGGGTGTGAGTCTCGGGCTGACCGCGGGCACGATCCGCGGCCGCGGCACTCTCGCGCAGAAGAAGCGATGGCTGCCGGAGTTGGTGACATTCGAGAAGGTCGGCGCATGGGCGATCACCGAACCGGATTCGGGCTCCGACGCGTTCGGCGGTATGAAGACCACCGTCCGCCGCGACGGCGACGACTACATCCTCAACGGGCAGAAGACGTTCATCACCAACGGCCCGTACGCGGACGTCATCATCGTGTACGCGAAGCTCGACGACGGTGATGCCTCGATCGATCGGCGCGACCGCAAGGTGCTCGCCTTCGTCCTGGACGCGGGCATGGAGGGGCTCACCCAGAGCCCGCCGTTCAAGAAGATGGGTATGAATTCGTCGCCCACCGGTGAATTGTTCTTCGACAACGTTCGTCTCACCCGGGACCGGTTGCTGGGCGAGTCCGAGGAAAGCGGCAAAAGCGACGGAAAGGACAGTGCGAAGGAGTCGTTCGCGACCGAGCGCATCGGCATCGCCTACCTGTCGCTCGGCATCATCGAGCAGTGCCTGAAGCTGTGCACGGAGTACGCGAAGTCGCGGAAGCTGTGGGGCCAGGAGATCGCGCAGTTCCAGCTCATCCAGCTCAAGCTCGCGGAGATGGAGATCGCGCGGGTCAATGTGCGGAACATGGTGTTCAGTGCGATCGAGCGGGCCCAGGCGGGCAAGCCGGTGAGCCTGCCGGAAGCGTCGGCGATGAAGCTGTACTCGTCCCGGGCCGCGACCGATGTCGCGATGGAGGCGGTGCAACTGTTCGGCGGAAACGGGTATATGGCCGAATACCGCGTCGAACAGCTTGCGCGAGACGCGAAGTCGCTGATGATCTACGCGGGCAGCAACGAGATCCAGGTGACGCACATCGCGAAGGGGTTGCTGACGGCTCGTTGATTCCGGCTGTCGTGTCGTTCGGTGCAGGACACCACTGTTGACGTCGGGTCCGCGCCGGATGGCAGCGGCAGCGGCGGCTTCCCGGCGGCGTTCGTCCGGTCGCGTGTGACAGGTTCGCGCGGTCTTCGTCTATCGTTGCCGTCGGCGAGGTATGTCGGCACCGGGAGTCGGGGGTGTGGCCGGCATGCCGAACTGCTCACGGGGAGGAAATCGGGTAGCCGATGTACACACAAAAAATGGATATCGAGGGCGGACCGCCGACTCTGATCGACGGCCGGTCGGCGCGCGCGGAACGCACCCGTCAGGCCGTCATCGAGGCGCACATCGGGTTGATTCGCGCGGGTGAACTCAAGCCGACCGGCGTGCAGATCGCGTCGCGCGCGGGAGTGTCGCTGCGGTCGCTGTGGGGGCATTTCGGGGATCTCGAGACTCTCTTCGCGGCGACCGGCGCGGAACTGATGCGCAGGCACGACGACGCGGCGGAGCTGGTCGACCCGGCGCTGCCGCTCGACGAACGCATCGACGTGTATTGCCGTCTGCGCGCCGAGGCGCTCGAGTTCATCGCGCCGTTCGCCCGGTCGTCGGAGATCCGGGCGCCGTTCTCGCGCGAGCTGCAGCGCCACCGCATGCGCTATTTCGAGCGCGCGGCGCGCGATGTGCAGAATCTGTTCGCGGCGGAATTCGACGGTGTCGACGATGTCGTGTGCAGTCAGATCGTGCAGTCGATGGCCATCGCGACGACATGGCCGATGTGGGTGTCGTTGCGCGATGTGCTGCGGCTGCCGGTGCCGGACGCGGTCGAGGTCATGAAGCGGACCATGTCCGCGCTGGTGTCGGAGGCGATCGCTTCCCCCCGCGGGGTACCTGCCGGTTCGTGATCTCCGCGGGAACCTTTCTCGTACGGCGTACGTTATGGGTGCGCATCCGAACGAAAGGAGACCACCCGTGACCATCACCGACAGTGCGTTGTCACTCAACGTCGCCGATGTCGAGGCCTCGGCCGACTTCGCCGTCCGTCACCTGGGCTTCACGCAGGTCATGGCAGCCGACGGTTTCGCGTCCCTGACCCGCGACGACGCCGGCTTCAACCTCGTCTTCCTGCGCACCGGCCTGGGCACGTTCAAGCCCGCGGCCATCGCAGGGGAAGCCGGGCACGGCATGCTCGTCGTATTCGTCGTCGATGCCGTCGACGACGAATACGAGCGGTTGCGCGGCGAGGGCGTGGATATCGTCACGCCCGTCGAGACCGAGCCGTGGGGAGAGCGGTACTTCCAGGTCCGCGACCCCAACGGCATCCACTACCAGTTCGTGCAGTGGATGAGCCGACCCGAGGACGGTTAGACCCGGTTCACGGTCCGGCGTGCGCCGCGAGGAACGGTTCGAGCACCGACAGCACCTCCGGCGCCGCCGCGACCGTGGTCGCGTGATCGAATCCGCGCAGGATCGCGAGCCGCGCGCCGGGTACCGTGCGGGAAATCGCGCGGGTGTCTTCGACCCGCAGGTGATCTTCCGAGCCGACCACCGCGAGTGTCGGCACGTCCAGCGCGGCCAGCGTGGCATCGTCGATTCCCGGTTCCCGGTCCGAACGCCGGAAGTACGCCACGAGCGCTTCACTGTCGTTGGCCTGAAATGCTGCCCGCGTTCCCGGATCGAGGGGGCCGTCCCGGTGTTTCTCCCACTCGGCGAGGAAGCCGTCCATGCCGTCGCGGGCCAGCACGTCCACACATCCGGGAAAGAACAAGCGATCCAGCGCACCGTGCTGCGGTCGCGCACTGCCACCCAGCAACATCAGCGTGCGCAGTCGCTCCGGCGCCGCCACCGCGAGCGACAGCCCGGCGCGGGCCCCGACCGAATATCCCAGATAATGCGCCCGTGCCACCCCTGCCGCGTCGAGAACCGCGACGAGGTCGGCGACGATCACATCCATCGCGTACGCGTCCTCCTCGTGCGGGGTACCGCTGCGCCCGTGCCCGCGCAGATCCGGCAGGATCAGGCGATACCGATCACGAAGTGCCTTCAGATATCCGAAGGTCCGCCACGTGGCCGACGACAGCGCGCTGCCGTGCACGAGCATCAGCGCCGGTGCCCCGCTCGCAGCCCATTCGGAGGTGTCGTTCGGATACAGCGAGAAGGCGATGCGGGTTCCGTCCACCGGATTGATTGCTTCAGTCACTCCTTCAGTGTCTCCGACGGCAGTGTGACCGACCGGGTCACGCCGATTTCCGACAGGAACCGTTCGTCGTGGGAGACGACGACGAGGGCGCCCGCGAAGCCGCGCAGTGCCTGCTTCAGGTGTCCGAGGCTCGGCAGATCCAGGTTGTTGGTGGGCTCGTCGAGCAACAGCAACTGCGGCGCGGGATCGGCCGCAAGCAGGATGGCGAGCGCGGCCCGCAGCCGCTCCCCGCCGGACAGGGCTCCCACGGTCACGTCGGCGTCGTTGCCGCGGAACAGGAATCGAGCCAGTCGTGCCCGTACTTCCTGGGGAGGCAGGTGCGGTGCGCGCTGTTCCGCGTTGGCCACCACCGACAGCGCGTCGTCGAAGATGTCGAGGCGCTGTGGCAGCAATGCGTACGGAACCAGCGGTCCGGCTGTCACAACGCACTGCAGCAGCGTCGTTTTTCCCGATCCGTTGGGGCCGCGCAGCGCGATGCGTTCCGGCCCGACGATCTCGAGGGGTGAATCGGCCACGCGACGCCCGGGATGCACTGCGGTCTCCGGCAGGTCCACTCGGATCTCCCGATCGTCGCGCACCTCCTGCTGTGCCTGTTCGAGTTGCGCACGAGCAGAGGAGAGGTCGTCTTCGTGCTCGCGACGCAGACGCCCGGCCGATTCCTGGGCCTGGCGTTTGCGCGCACCCATCACGATCTTCGGTTCGCGCTTGTTCTCGAACATCTTGCGGCCGTAGCGTTGTCGCCGATCCAGCGTGATGTGCGCCGCGACGAGCTCACGTGCCTGCCGTCGCACATCGCTGCGGGCATCCCGCACCGCGGCGCGGGCGGCTTCCTGTTCGGCTGCGACGATCTGCTCGTAGTCGCTGTAGCTGCCTCCGAACAGGCGCAGCCTGCCGTCGCGAAGCTCGACGATCGCGTTCATCCGATCGAGAAGATCGCGATCGTGGCCGGCCACGATGACGGTGCCGGGAAATTGATCCAGCGCGTCCTGCAGTCGCTGTCGGCCCGCGATATCGAGGTTGTTCGTGGGTTCGTCGAGCAACAGCACGTCGGGTTCGTCGAGCAGTCGGGCCGTGAGTGCGAGCAATACCGTCTCGCCGCCGGAAAGATTTCCGACCGTGCGATCGAAATCGTCGCTGCCGGCCAGGATCCGGTCGAGGCCGAGCCGGTGTATCGCCGCGAGGGCGCGTTCCTCGACATCCCAGCGATCGCCGACGACCTCGAAATCCGCGGCCGTGCCGACGCCGGATTCGATGTGCCGCAGCGCCGCGCGCACGTGGTCGATTCCGAGTACGGTGGCGATCGAGACCGCCGGGTCCAGGGTGATGTCCTGCGGCAGGTACGCCACCGTGCCCTGGGAGGACACCGACCCCCGGGTAGGTTGCCGCAAACCGGAGATGAGCTGCAGCAGAGTGCTTTTGCCACTCCCGTTGCGTCCCACCAGGCCGGTGCGTCCGGCCGGGAACGTGAGATCGAGACCATCGAAGACACAGGTGCCGTCGGGATGGTCGGAAGTGAGATCGGACAGCGATACGAAACTGTTGGGGGACATGGGGACTCCGAAGTAAGAGGTACGCACACGTGGATCGGTGTGGCGAGTCGAGAACCTCTACAGGAGCAACGTCGTATCCGTTCGCAGGGAATGCGGTCGAGATCCACGGTACGAGCGCGTCGGTCATCGCGCAACCGATTTGAATTCACCGACGGGCGGTGCGTCCCACGGCACCTGTTCGCGACTTCGGGCATGATCGTGACCGTGCGCATTCGACGACGAACGGCTGCCCTGGCTGCACTACTCGCGGCGGCGCTCGCCGCTACCGGGTGTTCGTCCGGGCCTGATCAACCCGAGACGATCGCCGAGCAGTTCGCCGTGGCCCTCGAAGCCGGTGACGTGCAGGCGGCCGCGGCGCTGACGACCGATCCCGCGGTTGCGGCAACGGTGATTTCGGATCTCTTCGACGGACTCGGCAACGACGATCCCGACGTAACGGTCGCGGGGACGGGCGACGCCGGCACCTTCGATCTGGACGTGACGTGGAACTTCGGTGAGGGGCGTGACTGGTCGTACCGCACCACGGGCAGCGCGGTCGAAGATGCCGCAGTCGACGACGCCGCTGCCGAGGACGCCTGGCGTATTCGCTGGGACCCGGCGCTCTTGTCGCCCGACCTGTCGGCCGGAGCATCCGTGCGCTACACGAACACGGTCGGTTCGCCGCCGACGATCTTCGACCGCGACGGGCAACCGCTCATGAGTCAGCAGATCGTCACGCTGGTCGAATTGGATCCGACCGCCGACCCCGCCGCCGTCGCGCCGGTACTCGCGACGGTTGCGCCCACCATCACCGCCGAGTCGCTGGCGGCAGAACTGGCGGCGGCCGACGGTCGACCCGTCACCGCGATCACCCTGCGAGAGGCCGATCTCGCGCCCCTCGAGGGGCAGCTCGCCGCGCTGCGCGGCGTGACGCTGGCGCCTCAGACGCGGCTGCTGACCTCCGAGCGCGATCTCGCGTCGCCGGTGTGGTCCGGTCTGGCCGATTTGTGGCAGCAGGGGCAGGACGCCTCGGCCGGCTGGGCCGTCCAGCGGGTCGCGGCGGAAGGATCGGTGCAGCGCATCGCCGGCACGGACGGCCCCGAGGCGCCGGACCTGAACACCACGATCGATCTCGGCCTGCAGCAGCGCGCCGAATCCGCGCTCGCGTCGCTCGACCGGCCCGCGACGATCGTCGGGATCGACGCGTCGACGGGCGCGGTGCGCGTCGTCGCGCAGAACACCGCCGCCGATGGGCAGGGGGCGATTGCGCTGACCGGTCTGTTTCCGCCCGGCTCGACATTCAAGGCGATCACGACATCGGCGGCCCTGCAGGCAGGACTCGCCGACCCCGACACCGTCCTGCCGTGTCCGGGTGTGGCGAGCATCGGCGACCGCACGATTCCCAACGACGAGAACTTCGATCTCGGTGCTGTTCCGCTGCACACCGCGTTCGCGTTTTCCTGCAACACCACGATGGGCCGGCTCGCGCTGGAATTGCCGGCCTCGGCACTGACCGATGCGGCGCTGCAGTTCGGGCTGGGTATCGATTACCTCACGCCGGGACTCGTGACGGTCACGGGTAGCGTGCCGGCCGCCGAGACACCGGCGGCGCGGGTGGAGGCGGCGATCGGCCAGGGGCAGGTGACGGCGTCACCGTTCGGGATGGCACTTGTCGCCGCCTCGGTTGTGAACGGTCACACACCCGAGCCGATGATCGTCGAGGGGCGACCGGCGACCGCCGACCGCGAAGTTGCCGCCGCGCCCGATACGGTAACGGCGGCACTGCGTGCGATGATGCGGGAAACTGTTACCGACGGAACCGCGACGGCGGTGCGCGACATCGCTGATCTCATCGGTAAGACGGGCACTGCAGAGTACGGTGAGAACGGCGGGGCGCATGGATGGTTCATAGGGGCGCAAGATAACCTGGCGTTTGCGGTTTTCGTTGCGGGCGCTGAGGGTTCGGCCCCTGCCGTGGAAGCCGCGGGGAGGTGGCTGAGGGGGTAGACGAGACTGTGGCGCAATTGTGACGGATTCGTAGACAGGTCGTGCTTGTGGCTCCTGTGACTGAAGTGAAGGTTGATCAGTATGGGTTTTCGCGAGTGGCGCAGCAGGGGGCGTCTGCGTGTTATCGCCCTGGTATCTGCCGTGATCATGCTCGTGGGGTTGACGCTCGGCGCTACCGTCTTCGCCGATCCTCGTAGCGACGCCCAACGCCTCGTCGACGACTTCGTCGCCGCCCTCGACGAAAACGACGTCGAAACAGCGGCCTCGCTGACCTCGTACCCCAACGCGGCGCAGTCCACCATTTCTCAGATGTTCGACGGCCTGTCCGACGGCACGGTCGACTACTCACTCGCGCAACTCGTCGAACTCAACGACGAATCCGGCTACTTCACCATGACCGCCGACTGGAATTTCGGCGAGGGCAAGGAGTGGCACTACCAGGTCGACGGCGCCGTCCGGAAGCTCGGCGTCGGCTGGCGCATCTCGTGGGACGCGGAGGTGCTCGTCCCCGACCTCGGCGGTGGCCGCACCGTGCACCACGTGCGCACCGACGCCGCGCCGCCGAAGATCTTCGACCGTGCCGGCCAGTTGCTGATGGCAGAGCAGACGATCAACGCTGTCGTGCTCGATCCCGCGACCATGCCCGATCCGGTCACGCCTACCGTCCGGCTCGCAGAGGTCCTCGCACCCGTCGCCCCGGTCATCACGGCACAGCTCATGCAGGAGCGGCTCGCCGCCGATCCGGGCGCCCGCATCACGGCCGTCAAGCTTCGCGATCAGGACTATCAGTTCCTCGAGGACGACATCATGGCGATCCCGGGTGTCGAAGTCATCAAGACCCCCACTTTGATCAGTGCGGACCGGCGCATCTCGACGCCGCTGCTCGATTCGCTGCGCTCGGCGTGGCAACTCGAACGCGACCGCACCGCCGGCTGGGCGGTGACGCTCGAAGATCCCGAGCAGGGCCCGATCCAGGTCGCCGGGTTCCAGGGACCGCCACCTCCGGATCTGACCTCCACCGTCGATTCGCGTATCCAGATGGCCGCGAAAGAAGCCGTCGTGACGGTGGGCACTCCCGCCGCGCTCGTCGCGATTACCCCGTCGACCGGCGGTGTCGTCGCAATGGACGTCAACAACTGGGCCATGGAACTCGGGCCGGTAGCCACCCTCGGCCTGTACCCGGCCGGCGGAGTGCTCGATCCCGTCCGGCTCGCCGCCGGACTCGACCGCGGGGTCGATCCGGGGACACTGGGCTCCGACGATCTCGCCGACACCGCTCGCCGTCTCGGACTCGGCGAAGACTTCTCGGTGCCCGGTTTCGAATTCGAGACCGCGCAGATCGGGCAGAGCCGCTCTGGTGTCGTCCAGTTCACCGGCGGTTCCGACGAGGAACTGGTCAGCCCGATGGGCGCCGCGTTGCTCGCCGCGTCGATTGCACGCGGGGAAACGCCGCCCCCGACGATCGTGCAGGGTCAACCCGGCACCGTCGCCGAGCCGGCCCCGCCGCTGCCTCCGCACATCGTCGACGCGCTGCGCGGAATGATGATCGACAACGTGCAGAACGGTCCCGCATCGTTCCTGAAGCGACACCCGGGACTGGCAGGCATCGCAGCCTCCAGCGGGGACGACCGCTGGTTCTACGGTTACACCGGCGACCTCGCGTTCGCGGTGTTCGTCGCCGACGCCGACGGTGGCGACCGGGCCGTGAAGATGGCCGACAAGTTCCTGAGTGAGCTCGCCAAGCCCGCCCCCGCGAATTGACCCTGCTCGATTTCCTGCTGCTCGTCGTGGCAGGGTTCTTCGCCGGTGTCATCGGCTTCGTGACCGGACTCGCGTCGCTCGTGTCGTATCCGGCTCTGCTCGCCGTGGGCCTGACCCCGGTCGCGGCGAACGTCACCAACACCGTCGCCATGGTCGGTGTCGGAGTGGGGGCACTCACCAACTCCGCGCGGGAGGTGGTCGACACCGGTCCCCGCGTCTGGTGGTGGACCGCGTATGCCGCGCTCGGCGGACTTACCGGCGCCGTGGTGCTGCTTGCGGCACCGGAGGGCTCGTTCGAGGCCGTCGTGCCCTACCTCGTGGCACTCGCGGCGCTCGCGCTGCTGCTCCAGCCGCGCATCCGCGCGCTGGCGGGTGGCCGCGACCTCCCGCGCGTGTTCGCGGTCGCGCTGTTCGTCGTCGCGGTGTACGGCGGTTATTTCGGCGCGGGCGCCGGCGTGATCTTTCTGGCGCTCACCCTGATCTGCACGTCCGAACAGATCTGGCGCGCCAGCATCCTCAAGAGTTACCTGCTCGGCGTCGCCAACCTGGTCGCTGCCATCGGGTTCGCGGTGTTCGGTCCCGTGCACTGGGTTGCGGCGCTCGCGATGGCGCTCGGCGCATTCGCGGGCGGCTGGTGTGGCCCACCCATCGTCCGACGGCTCCCGGCGAATGCGCTGCGTATCACCGTCGCATTCGCCGGGTTCGGTCTTGCCGGCTGGCTCGCCCTGCGCTGAGCGCCCGGTCCCGGACCGGCCTCAGTGCACGCCCTGCATGAGCTTGCGGATCCACGGTGAGCACGCGGCGAGGGTCAGACCCACCGCGATCGAGGCACCGCCGATCCAGAGGTAGTACGGCACCTCGTTGTTTTCGTCGTAGAACCCGGCGAGCGTGCCCGCCATCGCGGTGCCGAGCGCAACTGAGAGGTAGAACAGCGCCACCATCTGGGTGTGGAAATTCTTCGGGGCGAGTTTCGTCGACAGTGAGAGGCCGACCGGCGACAGGAACAGTTCGGCGAACGTGAACAGCAGCAGGATGCCGATCAGCCCGAACAGGGGAGCGCTGTTGGGGGCGCCACCGGCCATGGGAATGAAGCACAGGAACGCGATGCCCATGATGACGGTGCCGACCGCGAACTTGATGGGCGACGCGGGTTGCCGCGGCCCGAGCTTGGTCCAGGCCGCCGCGAAGACACCGGCGAACAGGATGATGAACACGGGATTGATCGACTGCACCCACGACGGCGGGAACTCCCAGCCGAACAGGCTGCGGTTCAGGCGGGTGTCGGCGTACACCGCGACCATCGTGAACTGCTGCTGGAACAGCGACCAGAACACGGCGCTGGCCAGGAACATCGGGATGAACGAGTACACCCGGCTGCGTTCGATCGGCGTGACCTGCTTGCTCGACAGGATGATGACGAAGTAGACGATGGTGGCAATGATGGTCAGCCCGACGACGATGTCCGGCATGTTGCCGGTGGTGATGATGCCAGTCGCCGCGAACACGGCGATGAGGACGACGGCGACCATGGCGAGACCGGCGACTCGTATCCGAAGCTGTGCGGGCAGCGGGTGCGGCGGGGTCTTGCCCAGGTTGCCGAGGTGCTTGCGGTAGATCGTGTACTGGGTCAGGCCGATTGCCATACCGACGGCGCCGAGGTTGATGCCCATGTAGAAGATGGAGAAACCGGCGTCGCGGCGTTCGTCGTGCTCGTCGTACAGGTCGCCGACGAGGGAGGTCGCGGTCGCCTTGAGACCACCACTGCCGAACGCGACGAGGACCAGACCCACCCCGACCCCGGCGAACCCCGGCAGCAGCGCGAGAGCGATGTGGCCGCACATGATGAGCACGGCGCTGTAGAACAGGGTCCGTTCGGAACCGAGGAGGCGGTCGGCGATCTACGCACCGAGGATCGTCGACAGGTACACGGTGCCGCCGTATGCGCCGACGATCGAGGTCGCGGCGCCCTGACTGATCCCCAACCCGCCCTCGGAGACCGAGTAGTACAGGTAGTAGATCAGAATGCCCTGCATGCCGTAGAAGGAGAACCGCTCCCACATCTCGACACCGAACAGGTTCGCCAGCGGAAGTGGTTGCCCGAAGAACCGATGATCGGTTTTCGACTCGGGCGGGGAGGCCGTATCGCTCATGAAAGTCACTCTCGCATCGCGGGCACGGTGAGTGCGAGAAAACCGGACTGTCGCGCGAGGAAGATCACCCGGTCCGGACGCCGCGACGCGCGACGACGCCGGCAAGGAAGCGCCACCCGATCAGGAAGACCCCGAGGAACAGCGTTGCGACGATGACGAACGCCGTGGCGGTGCCCTGGCCGGTCACGGCCCGCAGCAGCATTCCGACCGCGAGTGTGCTGATCCAGACCAGCAGACCGGTGGGGACGGCGGCGAGCGCATCGAACTTGTCGCGGTAGAGCCATGCGGTCAGGAACCAACCGGCCGTCAGGCCGCCGAGGAACGGCCAGGCGGTGCTCGCGATGCCCACCAGATCGAGGCCTTCGTCGTGGCTGGAGCGGCCGAGCGCGGCGAAGACGACAACCAGGACGACATCGACCAGCAGCGCGGGTGCGTACTTTCTCACCTGTACAGGGTATCGCTGCGGCGTGTGGGGCCCGAACGCGCGCGAGCGCCCTTCCCGGAGGAAGGGCGCTCGCCGGCTCGGCCGGAGGCGGGCCGATCAGGCCTGGTGTGCGACCTCGATGTCGAGGGTGATGGTGATCTTGTCGCCGACGACGGTGCCGCCGCCGTCGAGGGGCATGTCGATGGTGATGCCGAAGTCCTTGCGGTTGATGACGGTGGTGGCCTCGAAGCCTGCCACCGGGCCCTGGCCCATGCCCGGGTTGACGCCGTTGAACTCGAGCGCGAGCTCGACCGGCTTGGTGACACCGTGCAGGGTGAAGTCGCCGTCGACGATGTAGTCGTTGCCGTCGGCGCGGACACCGGTCGAGACGAACTTCGCGACCGGGAACTGCTCGGCGTCGAAGAAGTCGGCGGACTTGATGTGGGCGTCACGATCGGTGTTCTTGGTGTTGATCGTGTCGACGGCGATCTCGGCGGTGACGCCGGCGGTGCCGTCCTCGGCGACCGTGACCGCGCCGGAGAAGCCCTCGAAGGTGCCGCGGACCTTGCTCACCATGAGGTGGCGGACGGTGAAGCCGACGTTGGAGTGGACGGTGTCGATGGCCCAGGTACCGGCGGTCAGGCCCGGGAAGGTGGCGGTCGTGGCGGTGGTCATGGCGACTCCTCGTTGGTTCGTTGAATGTTCAACTTTCTGATGGACACAACGATGACACGAACTAGTTGATTCCGCAACTATGCTGTGAGGGGTGTCACAGTCGGAATTATTCGGCCGCCTGCTCGGGGCGGACGACCGGCCTGCGCCGGCGGGCGAGAGCCGCCTGCTCGTGCTCGGCGCGCTCGGCAACCGGATCGACGGTGTCGTCGTCTCCGGCGCCGCGATCGCGGTAGAGCACGCCCACCGTGCTCCAGCCGGCCAGCGCGACGAAGGCGAAGCTCACCACCCGGTAGACGAACACCGCCGCGAGCGACTGCGACGCGCTCATCCCCGAAGCCGCCAGCGTCGCGATCAGTGTTCCGTCGACGAACCCCAGACCCCCGGGGGCCAGCGGTACGCTACCCACCGCTTTGGCGGCCGCGAACGCGATCAGCAGTCCCGCCACCGACGGCTGACCGCCCACGGCCCAGCACGCCAGCCCGAGGCAGGCCACGTCCGACGCCCGGTGCACGGCCGACCAGGCGATCGCACCCAGCGCGTCGCGGCGGGCCAGGTCGACCGCTTCGAGCTGCGCAAGGATGCGCTCGAACAGATCGAAGCCGGTACCTGCGGGCTTCTTCGCGATCCGGTTGAACCGTGTGAGCACCCATATGCCGAGCGCTTCGACCGACGACGGATTGCGCGCGACATACCGCAGGCCGTAGAACAGGGCGATCACGCCGGCGATCGACAGGACCAGCGTGACCGGACTGATCCGTGAACCCACCGCGAACGCGCCACCGACGCCGACCGCGGCCAGTGTCGTCGCGGCAATGACCCCCGACACCGCGAGCTGCCACGACGCGACGACCGGCGTCGCTCCCCACTTGCGGGTCTGCTTGTAGGTGAAGGCGGTCGAGAACACCGGCCCGGCCGGCAGGGTCACGGCCATCGCTGTGCTCGAATAGACCACCGACGCCGACCGCAGGTGGCCGACGCGGACACCGCCGGCCCGCAACAGTCGCTGCTGGACCCCCGCGAAACCGCTCAGCGACACCATCTGCGCTACCACGCAGGCCGCGAACCAACCCCAGTGCAGTTCGGTGAGCGCCCGCCACGAATCGCTCATCGTGGGCCACAGGTAGATCGCCTCGACCGTCAGCAGTGCGACGAGCGCTGCTCCGAGCAGCCACCTGACCCAGCGGAAACGGCCCCGGCGCGGTGTGGCGTCGGAGCCTGAAGGGTCGTTTCGAGGCTGAGCCACAAGATTCAGAGTAACCAACGTGGACGTATGTCAAAGTCGGTTCCCTGGGCTTTTACCGCCCGGGCGACGAAGATCATGGGGTCCCGTGCAGGAACGTGTCGGTGCGTCAAAGATCCGGATAGAGCACCGGCCACGCGAGGTGCGTCATCCGACGCCGCCCGCGCAGCTGCACCTCGTCTCCGAGTTGCCAGTGCCCGCGCTCCTCGTCGTCCGCGAAATACAACGCGCTCGACGAGGCGAGCACGCGACTCGGCCGCATCTTCGCGAGCTCGGTCAGGCGGGACGCCTCGTTGACCGGGTCGCCGATCACCGTGTATTCGAAACGTTCCGCCGCCCCGATGTTTCCTGCGACCGCGAGCCCCGCCGACACGCCGATCCCGACGTCGAGGTCGGTGATTTCACTGAGCGCGAACCTCAACTCGCGGGCCGCCGCGAGGGCGGCGGTGGGAGCATCCGGACGGTCGAGGGGCGCGCCGAAGATCACCAGCGCGGCATCGCCCATGAACTTGTTGACGAAACCGTGGTGCCGGTCGACCACGTCGACGACGACACGGAAGAACTCGTTGAGCAGTTCGACGACTTCGCTCGGGGGGCGCTCGGCCGCCGTGGCGGTCGAGCCGACCATGTCGACGAACAGCACCGCCACGTACCGGGTCTCGCCTCCGAGTTCGGTGCCGTACTGCAGCGCCCGCCGCGCGACGTCCTCGCCGACGTGCTGGCCGAACAGCTCGCGCAGACGCCGACGCTCGTCCGACTCCGACATCATCCGGTTGAAGCCCACCTGCAGCCGGCCGATCTCGCTGCCGTCGAACACCTCCACCTGCACACCCGACGCACCCCGCTGGACGCGTTCGATCGCCCAGCGCAACTGCTTGATCGGATCCGAGATCTGCGCCGACGTGAGCAGCGACAGCACCAGTGCCAGTCCGATCGACATCACGGCCAACGCCAGAATGGACATGGCCAGAGCATCCGGCGGGAAGTCGGTGTCGGCGCTCAGCTGCGTGACGCACAACAGCACGATGCCCGCGACCGGCATCAAAGTGCCCAGGCCCCACGTCATGGCCAGCCGCGTGCCCACCCCCGGCGCCATCGTCCGGTCGAAGTTTCCTTCGCTCAGCGCCCGTGCCGCCACCGGCCGCAGGATCCGCTCCCCGAGCATGTACGTGAACCCGAACGTGCTGGTCGCCGCCATCGCAACGGTCACCGCGACCGCGGCCGCGAGTGAGGGCATCTCCTCGGCGGTGAGGAAGACGAACAGCACGCCGCCGAGCAACCACAGCACCAGGTGCACGATGGCCTGCCGAAGGGGCGCGTGCAGAGCCGCCATCTGCTCGGCCTGCGTCGGCGGTCCGCCGCGCAACTGCCATCGCACCACCGCGCGGAGCATCCACGCCGCGGCCGTCAGGCTCACCACACCGGCGAACCCCAGATACACCGCGAACACCGCGAAGTTGCGAACCCGGTCCGCAATGATGTTCTCGGTCTCGTCGAGGGGGATCCCGTACCGCACGAACGCGAACACGAGCAGGGCACCGAAGAGATTCGATGCGCCCATCGAGACCATGTAGAGCGGCCAGCGACTACGCAACGTCGCGGCGACAGCTCGATATGACCTCAGCACGACTTTCAATCAAACCACTGTGGGGACGGTCACAGCACGTCGTGGTCACCCTTCGGGGTCACCCGGTGGTTTGATTCACCTCGCGAGCGACCGGGAAAGGGGCGTGGTATGGGCCGGAGGGCCGTATCGGCGACGGCCGATCCGGACGCGCCGCTCTGGCGCGCCGCACAGGTCTTCCGCCTGGTCACCATCGTTTACGCCGTCAGTTCCCACCTCTCGACGGTCGACAACTACACCCACCGGCCGCTCGCATGGGTCTTCATCGGTGTGCTCGTGTCCTGGTCGTTGCTGTCCGCGTACCTGCTGTCGCAGGGGATGCGCCGACGGTGGATCGTGGTGGCCCTCGATCAGGTCACCGCGCTCGGCCTGATGTCCGCGACCCGCCTCGTCGCGGACTACGACTGGTACAGCAACCACCAGACGATGCCCACCACGCTGTGGGTCGCCAACGCGGTGCTGTCCGCCGCGATCCTGGGCGGCCCCGTCGCCGGTACCGGATCGGCGCTCGTGATGGCCGGTGTCAGTGCCCTCGTCCGGGACCAGATCAATCTGGACCTGTGGAAGGACGCGACGCTGCCGGTGCTGGTGGCGTGCGGGGTGGCGATGGGCGCCGCGACCACGACCGCCCGCCGTGCGCATCGGCAACTCGAGCAGGCATTGAGGATGGCCGCCGCCACCGAGGAGCGCGACCGGCTGGCCCGGCAGGTCCACGACGGCGTGCTGCAGGTGCTTGCGCTCGTGCAGCGGCACGGCCACGAGGCGGGTGGGGAGGCGTCGGACCTGGCGCGTCTGGCCGGGGAACAGGAAGAGGCGCTGCGACGACTCATCTCCGAGCAGGACACCCAGGTCGACTCGGGTGGTCGGCTGGTCGACCTGACGGCGTTGCTGCGCAGTCGCGCCGGAGCCGAGGTCACCGTGTCCGCTCCGGCCGATCCGGTCCTGCTGGACCGGGTGCGCAGCGGTGAACTCGCCTCTCTCGCCGCGACCGCCCTGGCCAATACCGAACTGCATGCCGGGCCCGGGGCGAAGGCGTACGTGCTGCTCGAGGAGCTCGGCGACGAGATCGTCCTCAGCATCCGTGACGACGGAGTGGGCATCGCCGCCGGCCGGTTGGACGAAGCGCAGGAGCAGGGCCGCATGGGAGTGTCCAAGTCCATCGTCGGGCGTGCGCGCTGGCTCGGTGGTGTTGCTCGGCTCGAGAGTGCCCCCGGCAGGGGAACCGAATGGGAGATCCGGATTCCGAAGGAGGACCGGCTTGCCTGAGCCGATCACGATCATGGTGGTCGACGACCACCCCATCTGGCGTACGGCCGTGACCCGGGATCTCGATGCCGCCGGATTCGCCGTGGTGGCCGAGGCCGGTGGAGTGGGCGCCGCGGCACGCCGGGCCGCCGCGGTGCGGCCGTCGGTGGTGCTCATGGACATGTCGCTGTCCGACGGGACCGGCACCGAGGCGACCGCGGCCGTGCTCGCGGTGTCGCCGCGGAGCCGGGTGCTCGTGCTCTCGGCGTCGTCCGAACGCGACGACGTGCTCGGTGCCGTCAAGGCCGGGGCGTCCGGATACCTCGTCAAGAGCGCGTCGGCGGCCGAACTGGTCGATGCCGTTGTCGCCACGGCGGCGGGGCAGGCCGTCTTCACACCCGGCCTCGCGGGCCTGGTGCTCGGCGAATATCGGCGCATGTCCGCGTCGGCGGGGCGACGTGCCGGTGCACCGCCGACCCTGACCGAACGGGAAACCGAAGTGCTGCGTCTGGTCGCGAAAGGATTGTCCGCCAAGCAGATCGCCGCGCGCCTGACGCTCAGTCACCGCACGGTGGAAAACCATGTGCAGGCGACGCTGCGGAAACTTCAGCTCGCCAACCGCGTGGAGCTGACCCGATACGCGATCGAACAGGGGCTGGACTAGACCGGCGGCGCATCGCAGCGAGCGACGTGATGACGCGGGGTTGATCCCCCTTTTATGGTGGTGGGCATGGATCCCAGAGAATTGCGCGTGTCCGATGCCGAGCGTGAGCACGTGGGCCAGTTGCTGCAGCGTGCCGTGGGGCAGGGCATGCTCTCTCTGGGAGAGTTCACCGAACGTATGGACACCGTGCTGGCCGCGAAGACCCGCCGCGACCTCAACCAGGTGCTCATCGATCTGCCCGGTATCGACATCCGGCCCGAATACCAGGCCGCGTACCAGCCCCATCGATCGCCGGTTCCCGGCCCGATGGGAGCGTCTGCTGCTGCGACGGTGCCTGCCGGTGGCCCGCTGGTGATCAGAGGACGGATGTCGAGCCTCGCGCGCAAGGGCCGCTGGGAGGTTCCTCCGGCGGTGCGGATCGACACGGTCGCTTCGGCGGTGACCCTCGACTTCACCGAAGCCGTCATGCAGACGCAGGTGGTGCGCGTCGAGGTGAACGACTATCTGAGCTCGATCAACTTCGTCCTGCCGCCCGAAGCGACCGCCGACATCAACGGTGTCGAAGCCGTCGCCTCCAGTGCCAACTCGAAGGTGCGCGGCGGTGCACCCGTCGGTCCGCTGCACGTGGTGGTGACGGGCACGATCCGATGCGGGAGCCTGACGGTGGCCTATCCGCTCGGTACGCGCCTGCGCAAGTTCCTCGGAGGAGCGTGAGCTCTCGGTAACGCCGAATGATGATGAGCGCCGGGTCTTTTCCCGTTCTCACCACCATTCGGTGTTCTCATGCGTCCGAGGACCGGAGCGGGTCGCTACCGACGACGCTGCCGCGCGATGAGTTCGTCGACGCTGATCGAGCGCCCGTTGTCGCTCGCGTGCCGCCCACCCTGCGTGTCGGGTCCGCGGGACTCGCGCCGGGGGTCCGGATTCGCGGGATCGCCGGGTGTCCCGGCACTCGGGGGCTGCGGGGAGGAACGCTCGGGAGGCACATTCCCGTCCTGGGGTGCCCGCTGCGGTAGCCGAGGTGCCGGCGCTCCGGGCGCCGATGGGCGGGGCCCGGTTGCCGGCGCACTGGGCGCCGGGCCCTCGCCCTGGGACGGGGAGATGCGCCGCAGCTGCGACAGCCAGTTCTCGATGGCCTGTGGATCGCGGGCCGACGGAGCGGCTTCCGCCGGTCGCCCCTCGTCGCTGCGCGGGAAAGGCTGGGGTCGCACATGCGTCTGCTGGAGCGGCGGCGGCACTTCGCCGCGACGGCGGCGCGGCAGCGGTGGCATGCCTTCGGTCGGGGGTTGGACCACCGGCTCCGGTCCGGGAGCCTGCGGGTTACGCCTCGGCGGCAGTGCTGCCTGTGGGCCGACGGCCTGGTCCGACACATTCTGTGGCTGTGGCTGTGGCTGTGGCTGTGGCTGTGGCTGTGGCTGTGGCTGTGGCTGTGGCTGCTGGTGCCGCGGCGGGCCTGGTCGTGGCTCGCGCCGGACCGGCGGCACGGGCCGGACGGCAGGTTGCGCCTGTGGCGCGGGGTCTGCCGGCAGTCGCTGTCCCGGGGCTCGTGGCGCCGGAGCGCTCTGCTGCTCACCCCGCTGGTCCGGGCGTGGACGCGGTACCGGAGGCCGGCCGGGGGGCCTGCCCGGCCCCTGGCGGCGAGGCGGCGGTGCGAGGTCGCGGGACCGTCGTTGCTCCGCCGCGGACCGCGGTGCCGCGATCTTCGGCAGCGGCTGCACTGATCCTCATCGTCGTCACCGGCGCGTTCGCGTTCTCGGATCTGGTGATGATGAAGTACATCGCCTACGGCATGATCGCGGCACTGGTCATCGACGCGACCGTCATCCGCATGTTCCTCGTACCGGCAACGATGAAACTGCTCGGCGACGACTGCTGGTGGGCCCCGGAATGGATGAAACGCATCCAGGAGAAGATCGGCCTCGCCGAACCCATCCTCGCGGACGAACTCATGCCCGAGGATGTTCCCGAACTCATCGCCGTCGGCATGTTCGGTCCCGCGACGGTGGCGGCGACCGGTTCGCACCGGTTCCCCACCGGCGCGTTCGGAAGCGCTGCCGACATGACCC
>NZ_JAUZMZ010000250.1:0-5218 GCF_036327435.1 Rhodococcus chondri
CGACCGGTCGCGCGTCGCGTCACCATCCGCGGGAGACGCTGCGGGTGGTCTCCGAGATCGGACTCGGTTCCGGAGTGCTGGCGATGATCGGCGGCAGCGTCGCGATCATGGGTTTTCTGACGCTGTTCGCGGGCGCGACGGTGGCGGTCCAAGGCTTCACCTCGCTCGGCAACATCGGCGTCGAAGCGCTCACCGGGTTCCTGTCGGCGTACGTCGACGTCCGGGTGGTCGCGCCCGTCACCGCCGGCGTGGGTCTGGCCGCCACCCTCGGCGCCGGTACCACCGCGCAACTGGGCGCGATGCGGATCAGCGAGGAGATCGACGCCCTCGAAGTGATGGCCGTCCGTTCGGTGCCCTACCTCGTGGGCACCCGCATCCTGGCCGGTCTCATCGCGGTGATCCCGCTGTACTCGCTGTCGGTGCTCGCGTCGTTCCTGGCCGGCCGCATCGCGACAGTCGTGATCCTCGGCCAATCCCCCGGTGTCTACGACCACTACTTCACGACCTTCCTGCGGCCGGCCGACGTGTTGTGGTCGTTCGTCCAGGCCGTCGCCATGGCGGTGCTGGTGATGACGATCCACAGCTACTACGGGTACACCGCGTCGGGCGGGCCGTCCGGAGTCGGTGTCGCAACAGGCCGCGCGGTGCGCATGTCGCTGATCGCCGTCGTGATGGTGACGCTGCTGATCTCGCTGGCTCTCTACGGCAGCAGCCGTCAACTGCATCTGGCGGGCTGACCACGATGCGCACCGAGACACCGACGAACAGGGTGCCGCGCTTGGCCGCAGCCGGTCTGGTCGTGGTGTCGGTGGGCATATTGCTGTTCGTGTACCACAGTTTTCGTGGCTCGTTCGTCCCCGGAGTCGTCGTGACCGTCGAGACCGCGCGCAGTGGCCTCGTGCTCGAGCCGGGCGCAATGGTGAAATCCCACGGGGTGCAGGTGGGCACCGTTTCCGAGGTGCGGCACACACCGTCGGGGGTCCACGTCGAACTGCGACTGCACCCCGACGACGCCGCACGCATCCCCGCGAACGCCGGTGCCGATATCCGCGCGACGACGGTGTTCGGAGCCAAGTACGTCACGCTCACCGACCCGGAACGGCCCGGCGCCGCGGGACTGCAGAACGGAGCGGTGTTGCGCGCCTCCGGCGTGACGGTCGAGACGAACACGGTCTTCGAATCGCTCTCCGCCGTCCTGCAGGCCGTGGACCCGGCGAAACTCAACAGCACCCTCGGGGCGCTGGCCTCCGCGCTGCGCGGGCAGGGCGACACACTCGGCGGCGCACTCACCGACGCCGACACCGTCCTGAGCCGGATCGAACCGCGCCTCGGAGCGCTGAGCCGCGATCTCGACGCCGCCGAGGCCACCGCCGACATCTACGCCGCAGCGACGGAAGAAGTGATGGGTTCGCTCGACAATCTCACCGTCACGGGTGCCACGGTCGTCGAGCACGCCGATGACCTCGACAGACTGCTGCTCGCGACGACGGGGATGGGCGACGCGGGCCGCCGGGTCGTCGAACCGAACATCGTTCCGATCGTGGATGTGCTCGACCTGCTCCGGCCTACGGCGTCGCTTCTCGAGGAGTACTCGCCGGTGTTGCCGTGCTTTTTCCAGGGCGCCGACCGTGCGCGGCAACTCGCCGAGCCCGCGTCGGGCGGCAACGGTGCGACGATGATGCTCAATTCCACCGTGTTGCTCGGCGTCGACCCGTACGAGTATCCACGGAATCTTCCTGTAGTCGAGGCCACCGGCGGTCCGCGCTGCGGCCCGCTGCCGATCGTGACGCCGGCCGAGACTCCCGCGCCCTATCTGGTGACGGATACCGGCGCGAACCCGTTCGAGGCAGGTCACCGCTCCCCCGTCTTCGTGCCCGGGTCGCTGTTCGAACTCCTCTCCGGTGGAGTGCAATCCGGCGGTGCGCGATGACCCGTACCGCGATCGCCGCCGCGATCTACGCCACGGTGATGCTCGTGATTCTCGGGGCGTTGTTCGTCGTGTTCGGCCAGTTCCGGTTCGCCGACTACACCCGGTATCACGCGATCTTCGACGACGTGTCCGGGCTCGAGGAAGGCCAATTCGTGCGAGTTTCCGGGGTGGAGGTCGGGCGGGTGTCCGACGTGGACTTCACCGACGGCAACCGCATCGAGGTGGCCTTCGACGTCGAATCCATCTACACCCCGACCCAGTCGACCGTCGCGAAAGTCCGGTACCTGAACCTGGTCGGCGACCGCTATCTCGAACTCGACGACGGTCCCGGCCGACCGGCGCTCATGGAACCGGGTGGCACCATCGGCACCGAACGCACCGAACCGGCGCTCGACCTGGACGTGCTCATCGGCAGCTTCGAACCGCTGTTCCGCGCGCTCGAACCGGAACAGGTCAATCAGCTCTCCTCCGACCTGCTCACGGTGCTGCAAGGGCAGGGCGGCACCGTCGAATCAGTTCTCGTGCATGCGGCGTCACTGACATCGAGCATCGCCGATCGCGACGCGCTGGTCGGTCGGGTCGTCACGAATCTCGAGCTGGTGCTGGCGAATCTCGCAGCGCACCGCGACACGTTCGACGCCGCGCTCGTGCGGGCCCGGGAACTGGCGTCCGGTCTGGCGGACGACGGCGCGCTGCTCGCGGAATCCGTGGCGCACCTCGACACCGCAAGCGCCTCGGTCGCGGCCCTGCTCGACGACGCCCGGATTCCGCTGGCGGGCACCATCCGTGAAACAGGCAACGTGGCGACACAACTCGAGTCACGCAGCGCCACCATCGACCAGCTGGCCACCCAACTGCCCGACGCGTATGCCGCGCTCACCCGCCTCGGCGCGTACGGCGGATTCTTCAACTACTACCTGTGCGGCATGCTCATCAAAGTCGGTGACCCGTCCGGGAACACCGTCACCTCGCCGCTGTTCGGTCAGACGACGGGCAGGTGCGCACCCGCATGACACAGTTCCGTGAGATGAACCAGGTACGCGTCGGGGTGGTCGGCACCGTTGTCCTGGTGTTGTCGGTGTTGTGTGCATTGAACATTCGCTCGCTGTCGCTGTTCGACGACGGCACGTCGTACACGGCCCGATTCGTCGATGCGGGCGGCCTGAACGACGGCGACACCGTGCAGGTGTCCGGCAAGGACGCCGGCCGGGTCACCGGCATCGACATCGACCACGACGCGGTGGCAGTGACCTTCACGGTCGACGACCGGGTGACCCTCGGCACCGACACCACCGTCGAAATCGCCACTGCTACCGCGCTGGGTGCGCGGCACCTGCGAGTACGGCCCGCCGGATCCGGACGGCTCGAACCCGGCAGCACACTCGGCCTCGACCGCACCACCGCCCCGTATCAACTCACCGACGCGCTCGGTGATCTCACCACCACCACATCGGATCTCGATGCGGAACAACTGCGAGCATCGATGCGCGCGCTGTCGGGAACCCTTCGCGACACACCCGACGATGTGGCCGCCGCACTCGACGGCGTGCTACGCCTGTCCGCCACCGTCGCCACGCGCGACGAATCACTGCGCGAGCTGCTGGGCCACGCCGAGCAGGTCACGGCGGTACTCGCCGAGCGGAGCGACGCCATCGACGGACTGATCGTCGACGCCGACCGGTTGTTGATCGAACTCGACCACCGCCGGCGCTCCCTCGACACACTGTTCGCGAATGTGCAGGCACTGTCGGTGGGGCTCGGGAACCTCATCGCGGACAACGAGGCCCAGCTGGCGCCCACCCTCGGGAAGGTGAATGCGATCCTCGACATCCTCACCCGCAACCGCGACAACATCGCGCTGGCGATCGAGCGACTCGGCCCGTATGCGACCGAACTCGGCGAGGCCGTCGCGTCGGGTCCGTTCTTCAACTCGTACATCCAGAATCTGCTGCCCGCGCAGGTCATCGAACCCGCCCTGACGGCCGCACTCGAGCGCGCCGGCTTCACCGGCCCGGGAGGTACGCCGTGACCCGTACGCGTCTCATCCGGACGTGGCCGACCCTTCTCGCACTGCTCGTCGTCGTCGCTGTGGCGTCGTTCGCGCTCGCACCGTGGCGGTCCGTCCGGGAGTATTCTGCCGAGTTCACCACCAGCCGTGGACTGTACGTGGGTGACGATGTGCGGATCATGGGCGTGGAGGTCGGGCGGATCACGGCGATCGAGCCACGCGGCGACCGCGTGGTGATCACGTTCGACGTCGACGACGCGCATCCCCTCCCCGCAGCCGCGCAGGCCGCGATCATGGCCCCCACCCTCGTGTCGGCCCGTTTCCTGCAACTCACCCCGCCGTACACCGGCGGTCCGGAACTCCCCCCGGGCGGCACCATCGCACTCGACCGAACCGCCGTCCCCGTCGAATGGGACGAGATCACCGAGCAATTGTCGCGCCTGACCACCGAACTCGGTCCCACACCGGACGATCCGCAGGGGCCGCTCGGCGAGGTCCTGGACACCGCGGCCGCGAACGTCGAGGGTCGAGGTCCGGCACTGCGCGACACGCTCGAACAGTTGTCGGAGGCGCTGCGCACCGTCTCGGACGGCCGCCAGGATCTGTTCGGCACCTTGGCTCATCTGCAGGTGTTCGTCGATGCGCTGTCGACGAGCGGCGAGCAGATCGTCTCGTTCCACCACCGGCTGGCGTCGGTCACATCGACCCTCGACGCGAATCGCGACGACATCGGCGCTGCCCTCACGACTCTCGACACCGTCCTCGTCGATGTCGAACGTTTCGTGCGCGACAATCGCGCCCGAATCGACACGGCGGTCGGTCGCACCGGCGAACTCACCGATGTCCTCGCCGCGCAGCGCGACGGCATCGCGCAGGTGCTGCACGTAGCCCCCACCGCACTGTCGAACCTGCAGAACATCTATCAGCCCGCGCACAACACGGTGGTGTCGGCGTTGGCGCTGACCAATTTCGCGAACCCCGCCCAGTTCATCTGTTCGGCGCTCGCCGCGGCCGAACAGGTCGACGCCCACACCGGCTCCGAATTGTGTGTGCAATACCTGGGCCCGATCCTGCCGCTGCTCACGATGGAATACCCGCCGGTTCGGATCAACCCCACCCGAGGTGTCGGTGCGCTGCCCGACCAGCTGGTGTACTCCGAGCCGGGACTCGCGCCGAACGATCCCGCCCCGGATGTGCCCCCGCCCTCGAACCTCACCGACCTCCTGCTGCCGGGGACACCATGACGCGACTGCCGCTGAGAGGTCGACACGCGAAAATCG
>NZ_JAUZMZ010000251.1:0-5116 GCF_036327435.1 Rhodococcus chondri
AGGCGCTCTCTCTCCAACTAGACGAATTCGGGATCGGTGAGCGTAGCCAGCGACCGGGTACGCGCGAGAGGCACCCGCATGTCGTGCCGGTTACGCGCCGGTCGGGGCGAGAGCACCAGCACCCGATCCGACAGCAACACGGCTTCGCGGACGTCGTGCGTGATCATCAGCACCGTCCAGCGGTCGCGCAACCACACCTGCTGCAGCCACAGTTGCATGTCGGTGCGCGTGAGCGAGTCGAGAGCTCCGAACGGCTCGTCGAGGAGCAGAACGTCACGGTCCTGCAACACGGTGCGCGCCAGTGCCGCCCGCTGGCGCATGCCGCCCGAGAGTTGGAACGGGCGCGCGTCCTCGAACCCCTCGAGACCGAACGCGGGAAACAGCTTTCGTGCGGCGGCCCGGGCGCGGGCACGGGAGACCCCCTGCACTTCCAGGCCGAGGGAGCAATTGTCGAGCACGGACCGCCACGGGAACAGCAGGTCCTTCTGCGGCATGAGCGCCGCCCGTCCCGGGGCCGCGGGTGCACCGCCGACGACGACCGACCCGGAATCGGGGGTGTCGAGACCGGCGATCAACCCGAAGAGGGTGGACTTGCCGGAGCCACTCGGACCGATCACCGACACGAATTCACCGGGCGCGATGTCGAAGTCGATACCGTCGAGGACCGGGGTGCCGTCGAACGCCCGGCGGAGTTCGGTAACGGACACGGCGGTCACGGACGGCTCCCGGTGGTCAGGGCCCACGGCGCGACGATCCGTTCGACGGCGTAGGTGAGCAGATACAGCAGCAGCGACACCGCGGCGGTGACAACGACGGCGGCCAGCACCAGATCGGTGCGGAAGGAGTTCTTCTGTGTCGCCATGTAGATGCCGAGACCGGAGGTGGCGCCGACATATTCGGCGAAGACCGCACCGACGACCGCGTAGGTGATGCCGATGCGCAGAGAGGTGAAGAAGCGGGGGAGCGCCGCCGGCATCCGCACGTACCGGAACTCCTGCCGGCGGGACGCGCCCATGCTGCGCAGCAGTGCCCCGGCGTCCCGATCCGCGGCGGCGAAACCCTCGATCAAGCCGATGGTCATGGGAAAGAACGTGGCGAGCGCGATGACGAGAACCTTCGGCAGCAGACCGAACCCGAACCAGATGATCATCAGCGGCGCGATCGCGATGATCGGCAGGGTCTGGGACACCACGAACAGCGGCACCAGCGCGCACCGCAGCCACGGCGAGAAATCCACCGTGGTCGCCAATACCCAGGCGAGGACCAGCGACACGGCGAATCCCACGACGGTGACCTGCAGGGTCGCCGCGGCATGGCCGGCGATGTCGCTGCGGTGGGCCCAGCCCTGATCGAGGACTCGGCTGGGCGCCGGCAGCACCTGGGGCCGGATATCGCCGACCCGCACATACAGTTCCCACATCGCGACGAGTACGACCGCGACGGTCACCGCGGGCAGCAGCGCCCGCATCCGCCCGGACGGGCCGGACGAGATGCGGGCACTGTCAGGAAGCGAGGTATTCATCGGTGAAGTACGACGACCAGTCCGGTTCCTCGGTGAGCGGTGCTCCGTCGGGTCCGGCGAGGAGTCCCGCCTCGTAGAGGAATCGGGAGTACCCGGTCCACTGCTCGAGGGTCATCGTGCCCACCCGCCCGTTTCCGTCGCGCAGGTGGTCGGCGGACAGCATCCGCTGACTTTCGAAGACGAGAGCCTCGTCGTCGAACACACCGGGGTTGGCGTCGATCACGTGCTGGGCGGCCCGGTCGGGATCCTCCGCGGCGATCTCGTAGCCGCGCTGGACGGCCTGCACGAAGTCGCGCGCCTGCTCCGGATGTTCCGCGAGCCAGTCCTCGTTGCCGTTGATCACGATGGCGTAGGCGTCGGGGAATCCGAAGTCGGTGTACGAGAAGTACCGCATGGGGAGTCCGCGGTGCTCTGCTTCGATGCCCTCCCAGGCCAGGTAGGACACGGTGAAGTCGGCGGTGCCGGAGTACACCGCCTCGTAGGCAGAGGTGCCGAGGGTGACGGAGGTGAAGTTGCCGTCGCCGCCGTCGGCGCGGATCACCTGTCGCAGCGTTTCTTCGTCCCCGGGGTCGCCGAAACCGGCGTAGGTGAGTCCGTCGAGATCCTTCGGCCGTGCGAGGTCGGTGCGGTCGGCCTTGACCGCGATGCCGGTGGCCCAGTGCTGCAGGGGAGCGAGCACCGAGACGACCTGCGCACCGGCCGCGCGGGAGAATGTGGTCATCGCCTGGGTCGAGATACCGAACTCGGCGTTGCCGGCGTCGACGAGCAGATCGGGGGTCGTGCTGTTGTAGGGCAGGATCTCGACGTCGAGTCCGGCGTCGTCGAACAGCCCTTCCTGCATCGCCACGTACAGGCCGGTGTGGTTGGTGTTCGGGGTCCAGTCCAGCGCGAAACGGATCGTGTTCTCGTCCGGCGAATCACTCGCACAGCCCGATACCGCGGTTAGCGCGGCTACGGCGGTGAGGACCCCGGCGATCAGTCCAGCGCGGCTACGAGATCGCCGCGGAGGATCCCGACCGGGCCGCCTCACGAGGCGGGCCACTGCTGCCGGTGGAGCGCGGTGTCCCAGAACATCAGTTCGTACCGGGTCGCGACAGTGAACGCGTCGAGCATGGCATCGCGTTCGGGTCCGGTCGCTGCTTCGGCGGCCGCGTCGACCAGTTCGCGGGCGGTCGCGACGGAGGCGTGGAACGCCGGATCGTCGTAGGTGGTGACCCAGCGGGCGTACGGGTGCGACGGGTCGGCTGCGAGAGCGTCGGCGGCCCGGCCTGCCAGCTCGCGGCCCACTTCGGCATAGATCCAGAAACACGGCAGTACCGCGGCCGCGCCGACGGCGTACGGCTCGGTGGACACCGTCGCCGTCAGGTACGAGACGTATCCCAGGCACGCCGGGGAAGGTTCGACGACCTCGCCGGTCTCGGGCAGCACACCCCCGGTGAGCAGCCCCTGGTGCAGCGACGACTCCTCGGTGGCCGCGGTAGCGGAGCTTGTGGCCCAGAACGCCCCGGTCACCGGCTCCGGTGACTTGGCGGCGAGCAGCGCCAGCGCTTTGGCGTAGCCCGCGAGGTAGAGGGCGTCTTGTTCGATGTAGAAGCGGAAGGCGTCGAGCGGCAGGGTGCCGTCGCCGAGGCGACGGAGAAACTCGAGATTGTCGACGGCGTCGCGCAGCACCTTCGTGCGCTCCCACAGAAGGTCGGTGAAACGACCGGTGTATGTAGGTGGTGAAACGGTTACAGGCATGGTCATGCCGAAACATCCCTTCGTCAGCATTACCTGACAGGTTCGACGGGTGTGATCTCAGCCCCGCATGTGCGGAGCACCCCGTGTCGGTCGGAAGCGACCATAGCACCCGGCTGTATCGGACCGGACGCAAGGCCGGTCAGGAGAGCAGTTGCGCGTAGTTCTCGCGGTGCTGGGCCGGGATGAGTGTGTTCAGCACGAAGCGGGTCTGCAGCCGGATGTACTCGTCGAGGCTGTAGATGGCGCCGAAGTGCCAGTGCTTGAGAGCCCAGCCGTGTGCAAGGAGCATGATGTCGAAGACCATCAGGTCGACATCGACCGGATTCATGACCGCCGCGGCGATTCCTGCATCGAGAGCGGCGCGCAGCGGAGCCGACGACTCCACTTCGAGTTCCTTGATGCGGGCCCGTCCTGCGGCGTCGAGAGTGCGGCTCTCCCGGTAGGTGAGCACGGTGGCGTTGAGGTTCTCGTCCACGATCTCGATGTAGCGGCGCATTCCGGCGACGAGCCGCTCGACCGGGTCGTCGCCGACGGCGTCCATAGCCGGTTCGAGCTGGTCGCGGAAGGCATCGAGGATGGTGAGAATGGTCGCCAGGAGTACGTCCTCCTTGCCGCCGAAGTACTTGTAGATCAGTCCGACGCTCACACCGGCCTCGTCGGCGAGTGCCTGCATCGACATCTGATGAAAGCCCGTCCGCTGCATGACCTCGACCGCGGCGTCCAGGACCTGCTTGCGGCGGGAGTTGGTGCGTACGGCACGCACGGCCTCTTCCACGGGCAGTGCATCGTGGTCGGTGGTCATGTCGTACTCCTCGTTGCCGCGCGGTCCGATCCACATTACCGACGGGGATCGTCGTGTTCCGTGCGGCCGTTCAGAAGGCCTCCATCAGGTGCCGGTACAGGTTTCGCTTCTGTTGCGGCACGACGGTGTTGAGGACGTACCGGGTCTGCAGCCGGATGTACTCGTCCAGGCTGTAGATGCGGCCGAAGTGCCAGTGTTTGAGCGACCATCCGTGCGCGAGCAGAACCAGATCGAAGACCATCAGGTCGACATCGACCGGGTGCAGGAGGCCGGCGTCGATGCCCTCCGTCAGCACTGTGCGTAGCGGGGCGGAGGTGGCGATTTCGAGCCGCTTGAGCATCTCCCGGCCGTCCGGGTCGAGCGTGCGGCTCTCCCGGTAGGTCAGGGCCACCGCGTCGAGGTTCTCGTCGACGATCTCGATGAATCGGCGGATGCCGGCGGCCAGGCGCTCGACGGGGTCTTCTCCCGCGGCCACCATCGCCGGCTCGAGCTGGTCCTGGAAGGCGTCGAGGATATCGGTGATGGTGGCGAGGAGAATTTCCTCCTTGTTGCCGAAGTAGTTGTAGAGCGAGCCCACGCTGACGTTCGCCTCGTCCGCGAGTGCCTGCATGGACATCTGATGAAAACCCTTGCGTTGCATCACTTTGGCGGCAGCCGTGAGGATCTGCCGGCGTCGGGAGTTGGCCCGTACCGCCCGCACGGCCTCGTCGACGGGCAACTCGATGGGTTCGGCCGGCATGGGGGTGTCCTCCTCGTCGCTCGGGGCCGCAGCGTCAGATTCCCAGATCCTTCGCGACGATCGTCTTCATGATCTCGGTGGTACCGCCGTAGATGGTCTGGATGCGTGCATCGACGAATGCGCGCGAGACCGCGTACTCGCGCATGTAGCCGTAGCCACCGTGGAGTTGCAGGCATCGGTCGGCGACCCGGACCTGCAGCTCGGTCGCCCACCACTTCAGGCGCGCGGCCCGCGCAGCGGTGAGCTTGCCGGTGAGGTGTTCGGCGATGCAGTCGTCGAGGTAGGGGCGTGCGATATCGAGTTCGGTGGCGAG
>NZ_JAUZMZ010000252.1:0-5071 GCF_036327435.1 Rhodococcus chondri
CTCGGCGTCAAGAACCCCATGATCGTCGCCGCGGGCGCCAACCTGCGCGAAGTCACCGACGCCGCGGTCCGCGCGTGCTATTCGAACTCCGGTCAGCTGTGCATCTCGATCGAGCGCATCTACGTCGAGAGGTCGATCGCCCCCGAGTTCCTGCGCATGTTCGGCGACCGGGTGCGGAAGATGGCGCTCGGTCCGGGTTACGAGCTCGGCACCGAAATGGGCTCCCTCGTCAGCGAGGATCAGCTCAAAGCCGTGTCGGGGCATGTCGACGACGCGGTCGCCAAGGGCGCCACGGTGGTCGCGGGCGGCAAGCCCCGTCCGGATCTGGGACCGCTGTTCTTCGAACCCACGGTGCTCACCGACGTGCCGGAAGACGCCGAGTGCTACGCGAACGAGACGTTCGGGCCACTGGTGTCGGTGTACCCGGTCGACGATGTCGAGGACGCGATCCGCCGGGCCAACGACACCGAGTACGGCCTCAATGCGTCCGTGTGGGCGGCGACGAAGGCGCAGGGCGAGGCGATCGCGGCCCGCGTGCGCGCCGGCACCGTCAACGTCGATGAAGGCTACGCACCAGCCTGGGGGAGCACCGACGCACCCATGGGCGGCATGGGGATCTCCGGGGTGGGCCGCCGACACGGCGCGGACGGACTGCTCAAGTACACCGAGTCGCAGACGATCGCGGTGACCCGGATCCTCAATCTCGACGGTCCACGCGCGGTGCCGAGGAGGGTGTGGGCGAAGGCGCTGCCGCCGTTCGTCGACGCCCTCAAGTGGCTGCCCGGCCGCTGAACCCACACCTCGGCAGCTACACCTCGGCCTGCGACGACGCCTTCCGCTCGATCGTGGTGGCGAGCGGTTTCTCGATCACGAAGTACAGCCCGACCGCCGCGATCACCGCCAGCGGACTGATCACCAGGTAGATCGGTGTGAGTGCGTCGTTGTAGGACTCGAGGATCGGGATGCGCAGCGCGCCGGACAGGTGGTGGACCGTCTCGGGGGTGAGCGAGTTGACGTCACCGGCGGTCTCGCCGGGCGGTAGCCGCTCGCCGAGAAGACTCGCCAGACGGCTGGTGAAGACGCTGCCGACGACCGCGGCGCCGAGGGTCGCGCCGATCTGCCGGAAGTAGTTGTTGCCCGCGGTGGCGGTACCGACCTCCTCGATGGGGAACGAGTTCTGCACGACGAGGACCAGCAACTGCATCGAGGAGCCCAGGCCGATGCCCAGTACGGCGAGGAAGCAGCACACCAGCCAGACCGGGGTGCCGACCGTGAGCAGCGACAGCAGCACCAGCGCCGCCGAGACCAGCAGAGCCCCGATGATCGGGAGTGTCCTGTACCGCCCGGTCCGGCTCACGTACCGCCCGACCAGCGTGGACGTGGTGAGCATGGAACCCATCATCGGCAGCATCAGCAGGCCGGCGACCGTCGCGCTCCGGCCCGCCACCATCTGCAGGTACGTCGGCATGTAGGACGCGACACCGAACAGCGGAACACTGACCAGCAGCCCCGCGAGAGTGCAGAGGTTGAAGTTGCGGTCGCGGAAGAGATGAAGCGGCAGAACGGGTTCGGCGACGCGGCTTTCGATGAACACGAACAGCGATGCGGCTGCGAGGGTCCCGGCGATCAGCGCGAGCACGACCGGTGAGGTCCAGGCGTACCGCGATCCGCCCAGTGACGCGACGAGCACGAGAAGCGTTGTGGCGACCGACAACACAGCCATGCCCGCCACATCGATGCGCCGGCGTGGGCCCCGCTCGGCGGGCATGCGCAGAAAGAAGATCGCGGCGAGCAGCGCGAGAGCGCCCAGCGGCAGGTTGATCCAGAACACCCACCGCCAGCCCGGACCTTCGGTGAACCATCCGCCGAGCAGGGGGCCGCTGACCGAGGAGATCGCGAAGACGCTGCTCATGATGCCCATGTACTTACCGCGTTCCCGGGCAGGGATGACGTCGGCGATGCTCGCCTGCGACAGGATCAGCAACCCTCCACCGCCGGCGCCCTGAACGGCTCGCCCGACGATGAGCCACGTGATGCTGCCGGCCAGCGCGCTGACCAGCGATCCGGCGAGGAAGACCGAGATGGCCGCGAGCAGAATCGGTTTCCGGCCGAACAGGTCTCCCAGCTTCCCGTAGACCGGCATCATGATCGTCGACGCGAGGATGTAGGCGGTGATGACCCACAGCATCTGGTCGACACCTTGCAGTTCGCCGACGATGGTGGGCAGGGCCGGGTTGAGGACCGTCTGGTTGAGCGACGCGGCGAGCATCGCCACCATCAGGCCGGCGAAGACGAATGTGACGCTGCGCCGATCGACCGGCGTCTTCGTGACGGCGGGCGTCCCGGTGTCTGCTGTCACGAGTGCGTGACCTCTCTGAACAGCGCGAATGTGCGATGAAGGATCGCGTCGGCGTCGGCCTCGGTCTGACCGGGATGCGCAAGAATCGGGCGCATCGCCATCCGCATCACGGCCGCCGCCACGGTGACGATCATGCGGGCGGTGTCTTCGGCGGAGTGCTCGGCGTGCGTTGCGCGCCAGTGCTCGGATTCGGCGAGTTTGTCGGTGACGAGTTTGGTCACCAGCGCTTCGACGTCGTCGACATGTTGAAAACGTTTCCGCGCCAATTCCGGATGGCGGTCCATCAACTCGACGTAATGCTGCTGGGAGATCTGCCGGTGGTTGCTGGTGCGAAACACGGCCAGCAGCAGGAACGCAACCTTCTCGACGAGGTCGCCGCCGGGTTCGACGACGAAGCCCGCGGCGACATCCCGGTCGATGACTGCGCCGCGCAGTCCGAGTACCGCGTCTTCCTTGGACCGGAAGTAGTTGAAGAAGGTGCGTGGGGAGATCTCCGCCTTCTCGGCGACCGCTTCGATCGTGACGTCGGCAAGCCGGTCGTGCGTGGCGGCAGCCTCGGCTGCGGCGAGGTGGATCGCCGTCCACGTGCGGGCGCGTTTGCGGGCGCGGTGCGAGTTGGGGTCGCCGGCAGCCTCGGGCTGCGTAGCTGCAGTCATGAATATTTACAGTATTGCAAATTTGCACGTTAGTAAATATGGGCGTCGTCTCCCGAGTGCGCCTCATCGCGCTTTGCTGCGCGCGAATCGGCGATACAGTGCGGCATCACCCCGGCAAGATCGGCCTCATATGTCATATGTGACCAGAAGTCAATGGTTGACGAGTGGGCAGTGCCCAAGGTTACATCTTAGTGGTAAGTCTTTAAGGACTTAAGTAAATGACATCCGAGACCGAGGACCCTTATGACACCGGTATCGACCACCATGTCTAGTACCGCCGAGATGATCAGTGCGCGCCTCGAGCGGTTGCCGATGAGCCGCTGGCACATCAAGGCCCGTGTGATCGTCGGCGCCGTCACCTTCTTCGACGGCTTCGACCAGCTGATGATCGCGTACTCACTGCCCGTCCTGATCCCCAAGTGGAACCTCACGGCCACGTCCGTGGCCTGGGTCATCGCGATCGGTGGCCTCGGCATGCTCGTCGGCGCACTCGGGGGCGGCTGGCTCGCCGACCGCGTCGGCCGCCTCAACGTCATCATCGGCTCGCTCGCCCTCTACGCGGTGATGAGCCTGGGCATGGCCTTCACGGACTCACTGATGCTGTTCCTGGTGTTCCGCTTCGTCCAGGGCATCGGCCTGGGCGCCGAAGTGCCCGTCGCCGCCACCTATATCGGCGAGATCACCAAAGCACACAAGCGAGGCCGGTTCGTTCTGCTCTACGAGGTGATCTTCCCGATCGGCCTGGTGGCGTCCGCGGTCGTCTCCGCGTGGATCGTGCCCCGTTACGGCTACCAGATCCTCTTCGCGCTCGGCGCCGTGCCCGTCCTGCTCCTGCCCGCCCTGTTCAAGCTTCCCGAATCGCCGCGCTGGCTCGCCTCACGCGGCAAACTGACCGAAGCGCACGCCGCGATGGTCCGCATCGAAACCGAGATCACCGCCCGGTACGGCAAGGCTCTGCCCGAGCCCCAGCCACTTCCCGCAACGGTCGCGGACACCACCCGGGGCAGGTTCATCGAAGCGTTCCAGGGCATCTACCTGCGTCGCACCCTCATGCTCGCCGCGATCTGGTCGTCCGCCTACTTCGTCAACTACGGCATCGCCTCGTGGCTCCCGACCCTCTACAGCAGGGTCTTCGAACTCGATGTCGACACGGCCCTGCGCTACAGCATCTTCACCACCGTCGCCGGTCTCGTGGGTTGCGTCGCGGTCGCCTTCCTCATCGACAACCTCGGCCGCCGCATCTGTATCACCGCTTCGATGGTGCTGTGCTCGGCGATGCTCTTCCTGCTCGCGACCACCGGAACGGGCTCCGCAACCTCCGTGCTGTTCTGGTCGGCCGGCGCCGCACTGTTCGTCTTCGCGGTCAACATGGCCCTGTACGTCTACACCGCGGAGCTGTATCCGACCCGCATGCGGGCCATCGGCTGTGCGATCGGCGGGGCCAGCGGCAGGCTCGGCATCATCGTCGGACCGCTCGTGGTCGGCGGCATCCTCGGCGCCGGTGGCACCCTCGCCCTCGTGTTCGGAATGTTCGGGATCGTCGCCCTGTTCGGCGCGGTCATCGTCGGAATCTTCGCGGTCGAAACCCGCGAGAAGACCCTCGAGGAGATCTCGCAGTGACCACCGCAGCCGTTCTCACCGCCACCGCTCACGACTTTCGGCCCGTCGCCGACGAAATCCTCGTCGGAGGAAGCCGGCGTCGCGGCGCCGGACCGGCGTTCGCCGTCACCGATCCGTCGACGGGACAGACCCTGCAGATCGTGCACCAGGCGACCGCCGCCGACGTCGACGACGCTGTCGCAGCCGGACGTGCGGCAGCCGCCGACCCCGCGTGGCGTGGCATGCTCCCGCACGAGCGGGCCCGCTACCTGCACCGCATCGCCGACGCGATCGACGAGAACACCACCCGCCTGGCCGTGCTGCAGAGCTACAACACCGGAAAGACCGTCACCGAGACCACCGCGCTCGTCGGCAGCGCTGCCGGCACCTTCCGATACTTCGCGGCGGTACTCGAGACCGCCGACGATGCGCTCACGACGCCGCGCGGGTCTCCCGT